>RECO01000121.1 GCA_007694015.1 Geminicoccaceae bacterium | reverse complement strand
CCGAAGTGGGGAATTTTCGTGAGCACTTTTGGGGAGATTTCGATGAGCATTGACAGCCGCGGCCGGCGCTTCGTCGCGCTCGGCGACCCGCTGCAGCTGGAGCCTGTGATCGATCTGCCCGAGCCGCTGCTGGAGCGGGTTGCCGAGCACTTCGCTGGGAGCGGTGATTTCGACGTACGCCGCTGGTCGGTGCAGGACTTGGCCGACCGCCGGGCTCGGGTGGGTACCGAGATCGCACTGGCAGGAGGCGCGCGTGTCCGCCTCGGCTGCCCGTTGCGGGTGCACTGGCGCTGCGACCAGCCGATGGTGGGCCTGGCGAAGGCGCTCGCCTATGGTGAGGTCCTGGTCGAGGCGACGCCCGAACGACCACCCCTGGCGTTGCCGCCGAGCGCATGGCTCGACGTGCCGCGCGCGGACAGCGAGAGCCCGAGCCATTTCGTGGCGGCCGAGGTGCCGGTGCTCCTGCGTCTGCTGGGGGCCTGTGCCGAGACCGACGCGGCGGCCTACGTCATCACGCCCTACCGCGACGTCGCGGCCGGCCTCCGGCAGGCGCTGCGGCGGACCGCCTTCGCGCATTTCCTGGAGGAGGAGCGCCTCGGCACCGTGCACACCTTCCAAGGCCGGGAGGAGGACGTGGTGGCCATCGTGCTGGGCGGGACGGGCGGCACGGCGAGCCGGCGCTTCGCCTACGAGCGGCCCAACTTTCTCAACGTCGCGGTGACCCGGGCGCGTCGCCGCGTCTTCGTCATCGGCTGGCACGCAATGTGGGCGCAGCTGCCGCACTTCCGCACGGTCGCAAAGGTTCTGCCGCGCCACCCCGCGGACACATGGCCCCGCCAGCGCAGAACGGACCCTCTTGGGAAGCCCAGCACTTGAACCAGCGCATGATCCAGGGAGCACGGCCCACACAGTGATGTCGGCATACCCTTCTTCAGGCGCTGAGCGCCGGCCTAGCCACGCGGAAGAGCTGGGTCGCCCACTTTAGCCGAGTAGGTCTATGCTTCTTCGCGATCCGCAGGTCCGCTGACCTGCTCGCAGCCGACCAACAACACGTCCGCAGCCCAGGCCGACGTAAGTTCCTTTCTGGCGACGACCACCCCAAGTCCCGCCATGAAGCGGCGCCTATTCCAGTGCCGTGGCGGCAGGTCGGGTAACCGCCGACTTGAGGCAAACAGTTTCCCGCTGTTTCGGCCGCTTTCTGCAGCTTTGAGACGAGCGCTGCGCAGGGCTCATCTCTGCTTCAGGCCGACCTCACCCTTGCGCGCAAGCCACCGCGTCGCGTCTTGCCGGCGTTTGTCAGGCATGGGCCCGGGGGGTGGGGGCGCTTTTTGCTCCCGAGTTGCCCCCCCGCCGCGGGGGCGCTGGGGGGTCGAGGGGGGACCAGCAAGTCCCCCCTTGCCTTTGCCTTGCCTTCAATACGGCGTCTTGGTGGCGAGGGCTTGCCAGGCTTCGAAGGGGGTGCGGGCGGTGGGGAGGGGGAGGTGGTGGATGGGGGTGCGGCGGGCGGTCAGGGGGCGGGTGAGTTCGTCGTAGAGGAGGGCGTCGTCGAAGTTGGCGGCGGCGGCGTCGAAGCGGTCGGCGGCGAAGACGATACGCTCCAGGCGGGCCCAGTGGGCGGCGGCGAGGCACATGGGGCAGGGCTCGCAGCTGGAGTAGAGGGTGCAGCCTTCGAGGGCGAAGCTTTCGAGGGCTTGGCAGGCTTGGCGGATGGCTTGGATTTCGGCGTGGGCGGTGGGGTCGAGGCCAGCGGTGACGCGGTTGGTGCCGGTGGCGACGATGTGACCGTTTTTCACGACGAGGGCGCCGAAGGGGCCGCCGCCTTGGGCGACGTTGGCCGTGGCGAGGTCGATGGCCCGTTGCATCCAGGCGGCGTCATCCATGGGCGGTTTGCTCCAGCAATTGGGCGGTGACGGCGACGGCGATGGCGGCGGGGTGTTTGCCCTTCACCGCGGGCAGGCCGATGGGGCAGGTGAGGCGGGCGAGGCTCGTGTCGTCGTGGCCGAACTGGCGGAGGCGTTGGGCGAAGCGGGCGCGTTTGGTCCTGGAGCCGATGAGGCCGAGAAAACCGAGGTCTTCGCGTTCGAGCGCTTTGGTGACGATGGCGAGGTCGCGGGGGTGGCTGTGGGTCATCACCAGGAGCAGGGCGCCGGCGGGGGCTTTGGCGACGAGGGCTTCGGGCTGGGTGGCGGGGACGGGGGTGAGGCCGTCTTTCGCAGTGGGGAGGGTTTGGGGGCGTTCGTCGATCCAGACGATCTCCTGGGCCGGCAGGGTGCGGAGGATGGCGACGAGGGCTTGGCCGACGTGGCCGGCGCCGAACAGCCAGACGGGGGCCAGGAGCGGGGCGGCCTCGAGGCCAGTGTCGCTCGTGCGTTCGAGGCGGAGGCGGACGAAGCCGCCGCAGCATTGGGCAAGTTCGGGGCCGAGGGGGAAGGCGACGACCTCGTCGACGTGTTCGTGAAGGCGGGCGCGGGCAAGGGATGTCGCGCGCCATTCGAGTTCGCCGCCGCCGATGGTGCCTTCTTGCCGGTCCGCGGTGACCAGCATGGAGGCGCCCACCTCGCGCGGGGTGGAGCCCTTGGTTTCGATCACGGTGATGCGGATGGCGCTCACCTGCCCTCCCGGAGCGCCTTCGCCGCCCAGAGGATGCGTTCGGGCGTGGCTGGGGCGTCGAGCTTGGGGCGGCTGTGCGGGCGGAGGCTCGCGAGCGCGTCCCTGAGCGCCAGGAAGACGGAGATGGCGAGCATCAGCGGCGGCTCGCCCACGGCCTTGGAGCGGTGGATGGTGTCCTCGTGGTTTTCACCGCGTTCCCACAAGCTGACGTGGAAGGTGTGGGGGACGTCGCGGGCCGTCGGGATTTTGTAGGTGGAGGGGGCGTGGGTCATGAGGCGGCCGGCTTCGTTCCACCAGAGTTCTTCGGACGTGAGCCAGCCCATGCCCTGGACGAAGCCGCCCTCGATTTGGCCCTGGTCGATGGCGGGGTTCAAGGAGCGGCCGGCGTCGTGGAGGATGTCGACGCGGGTGGTGCGGTGCTCGCCGGTCGCCGTGTTGACCGCAACTTCGCTGCAGGCGGCCCCGCAGGCGAAGTAGTAGAACGGGCGGCCGCGGGCCTGGTCGCGGTCGTAGTGGATCTTGGGCGTTTTGTAGAACCCGGTGGCGGAGAGCTGGATGCGGGCGAGGTAGGCGCGGCGGGCGACTTCCGCGAAGGCGAGCCGGTTGCCGCGGACGACGACCTCGCCCTGCTCGAAGCGGACCTCCTCGGGGCTCGCCTGGTGCCGTTCGGCGACGAACGCGGCGAGGCGGTCTTTCAGGGTCAATGCGGCGTTCTGGGCGGCCATGCCGTTGAGGTCGGTGCCGGACGACGCGGCGGTGGGCGAGGTGTTGGGGACCTTGCCCGTGTTGGTGGGCGAGAGGTGGACCCAGGCGGGGGGCACGTCGAACACGTCGGCCACGATCTGTTGGACCTTCACGAACAGCCCCTGGCCCATTTCGGTGCCGCCGTGGTTCAGGTGGAGCGAGCCGTCCTGGTAGATGTGGAGGAGGGCACCCGCCTGGTTCAGGTGGGTGACGGTGAAGGAGATGCCGAATTTGACGGGTGTGAGGGCGAGGCCGCGCTTGATGATGGGGCTTTGCGCGTTGAACGCGGTGATCGCCTGGCGGCGCTGGCGGTAGCGGCAGGTGGCCTCCAGCTCCAGCATCAACTCCGGCAGGACGTTGTCCTCGACCTGCATGTGGTAGGGCGTCGTATCGCGGCCGGGGCCGTAGAGGTTCGAGAGGCGGACGTCGAGCGGGTCCTTGCCGAGCTGGCGGGCGATTTCGTCGATGTAGAACTCCGCCCCCAACATGCCTTGCGGGCCGCCGAAGCCGCGAAAGGCCGTGTTGGAGACGGTGTGCGTCTTGCAGCGGTGGGCGTGGATACGGGCGGCCGGGAGGTAGTAGGCATTGTCGGTGTGGAACATCGCCCGGTCGCAGATGGCGGCCGAGAGGTCGGCCGAGAGCCCGCAGCGGGCGGCGAGTTCGGCATCCAGCGCCAGGATGCGCCCCTCGTCGTCGAAGCCGACCTCGAAGCGGCTTTTGAAGTCGTGGCGCTTGCCGGTCAGTTCCATGTCGGTGTCGCGGTCGAGCCGGAGCTTCACGGGGCGGCCGGTTTGGCGAGCGAGGAGGGCGGCCAGGACGGCGATGAGGTTGCCCTGGGTTTCCTTGCCGCCGAAGCCGCCGCCCATGCGCCGCACCTCGACGGTCACGGCGGCCGACGGCAGGCCCAGGACTTCGGCCACCTTGTGCTGGATTTCGCTCGGGTGCTGGGTGGAGCTGTAGACCAGAAAGCCGCCGTCGTCCTGGGGGAGGACCAAGGCGATCTGGCCCTCGAGGTAGAAGTGGTCCTGGCCGCCCATGCGCAGCTCACAGGCGAGGCGGTGGGGGGCCGTAGCCAGGGCGGCTTCGACGTCGCCCTTCTGCATGGTGTGCGGGGGCAACACGAAGCTTGCGGCGGCAAGCGCCTGGTCGACGGTGAGGAGGGGTGGTTCGGGGGCGTAGGTGACCTGGGCCAGGCGGGCGGCGCGGCGGGCGGCTTCGACGGTGGTGGCGGCGACGGCGAAGAGGGCCTGGCCCCAGTAGTCGACGCGGTCGGTGGCGAGCACGGGCTCGTCGTGGAAGACGGGGCCGATGTCGTTGACGCCCGGGATGTCGGCGGCGGTGACGACGGCGACGACGCCGGGGCTGTTGCGGACGGGTCCGAGGTCGAGGGCCATGATGCGGCCGGCGGCGCATTGGCTGAGGCCGACGGCGGCGTGAAGGAGGCCCTTGGGTTCGGGCAGGTCGTCGGTGTAGCGGGCGCGGCCGGTGACGTGCTGGACCGCGCTGTCATGGGCGAGGCTTTGGTGGACGCGGCTCAAGCGACCGGCTCCAGGGGGAGGGCCACTTCATCGCCCATGGCCGCGGCACCGGCCTGGAGGAGGGCAGCGCGGGCGGCTTCCAGGCGGTAGCCAGCGCTGGCGCGCAGGTCGGTCAGCGGTTGGAACTCGGAGGCGAGCGCGGCGGCGGCGCCTTGGAACGTGGCGGGCGTGAGGGGAGCACCTTCGAGCCGCGCTTCGGCGCTGCGGGCGCGCGCGGGCGTCGCCGCCATGCCGCCGATGCCGATCCGGGCGGTGTGGATCGTGTGGCCGTCGTGGCGGAAGGCCGTCGCCAGCAGCACCGCGCTGATGTCCTGGTCGAAGCGCTTGGCAACCTTGGTGACGTGCAGGGTCAGGTCGGGTGGCGGCAGCGGCAGGTCGATGCGTTCGACGAAGCCGCCCTTGGGGAGGGCCGTCCGTTTGTAGTCGAGGAAAAACCGGTCGACCGGCAAGGTCCAGCGGCGCTCGCCGTGGCGCAGCACCAGCGTGGCGTCGAGGGCAAGCAGCACGGGCAGGGTGTCGCCGATCGGGGACGCACTGCCGAGATTGCCGCCGAGGGTGGCGGAATTGCGGATCAACTCGGAGCCGAGGCGGCGGAGCAGGTCCGCAAAGGCCGGCCAATGGGTTTGGGCGTGGGGGAGGAGGTCGGTGTAGGTGGCGGCGGCGCCGACCTGAAGGTGGCCGTCGGCGACCCCGATGCGCCGCAGTTCCGCCACCTCGCCCAGGTGGACGACGTGGTCGTAATCGCGCAGGTCTTTGGTCACCCACAAGCCCGCGTCGGTGCCGCCGGCGAGCAGGAGGGCGCCCGGGTGGGCCGCCAGATGGTCGGCGAGCGCGTCGAGATTGCGCGGGGCGACGAAGCCCCTGGCCAAGGGTGGGCGGTCGTGCCAGGCGCGGAGTTGGCGGACGATACGCCAGGCCTCGTCGCGGTGCCGGTCGCCACCGGGAAGGGCCAGGGCCGCCCGTGCCGCATCCAGGATCGGCCGGTAGCCGGTGCAGCGGCAGAGATTGCCGGCGAGGAGGTCGTCCAGGCTCGCCCGGTCGGTGGGACCTAAGCGCCACCAGTGGGTGAACAGCGTCATCACGAAGCCGGGGGTGCAGAAGCCGCATTGAGAGGCGTGTTGCTGGACCAGCGCTTGTTGCACCGGGTGCAGCGTGCCGTCCCCCTGGGCCACGCCTTCGACGGTGAGCACCGCCTTGCCGTCGACCTGGCCGAGAAAGAGGATGCAGGCGTTGACCGCCCGCCAGCGCAGCGCACCCTCCTCGTCGAGGTCGCCGAGCGCTACCGTGCAGGCGCCGCAATCACCTTCGCCGCAGCCCTCCTTGGTGCCGGTCAGGCCCGCCGTCTCGCGCAGCCAGCCGAGCAGCAGCCGCGAGGGATGCGCCTCGACCTCCTGCACGGCACCGTTGAGCAGGAAGCGCAGCCGCATGGGCTCACGAACCCCGATATGTCGTGTAGCTCCAGGGCGAGAGCAGGAGCGGCACGTGGTAGTGCGCAGCCGGGTCGGCGATGGCGAAGCGGATGACGACCTCGTCCAGGAACGGTGGGTCGGCCAGCGCTTGGCCGGTTTGGCGGTGATAGGCGGCGGCTTCGAACACCAGTTCGTACGGCCCGGCCCGCATCGTCTCGCCTTCGAGCAGCGGCGCGTCGACGCGGCCGTCCGGGTTGGTCGTGGCCGTCACCAGGATGCAGCGTTCGGGCGCTAGCGAGACCAGTGCCAGATGCAGCCCGGCCGCGGGCCGACCCAAGGCGGTGTCCAAGACGTGTGTCGTCAAACGTCCCATCGGGCTTCCCGGCTGACCTGCATCACCGTCTCGGCTAAGTTGCCGAAGTCGGGGGGCTTGTCGATGTCGAAAGGAAGCGAGCCATGGCGACCATCCGTCTCGTCGACCTCAACACCATGGACCGAGCGGCGTTCGTCGCAGCCCTCGGCCATGTCGTCGAGCACAGCCCATGGGTGGCCGAAGCGGCCTTTGCCGCCCGGCCTTTCGCCAACCGCGAAGCGCTGCACCAGGGTTTTTGCGACGCCCTGCGCACGGCCGACGCCGGTCTTCAGCGCGACGTCTTGAACGCGCATCCGGACCTTGCCGGCAAGGCCGCGATGGACGGTGCCATCGGCGAGCTGTCGGCCGCGGAGCAGCATGGCGTCGGCCTCGATCGGTTGAGCGAGGGGGAATATGCGATGTTCCACGAACTCAACGACGCCTATCGGGCGAAGTTCGCGTTCCCGTTCATCTTTGCCGTCAAGGGCGCTTCGAAGGCGATGATCCTCCAGGCCTTCGAAGACCGTCTGCCGAACGACGCCGAGCACGAGTTCCAAAAGGCCCTGGCCGAGGTCGAGCTGATCGCCCGGTTTCGGCTCGACGATCTCGTCAGCGAGTAGGAGACACGCTTGTTTCTGGTGCATTTGACCGATCCGCACCTGGTCGCCCCACCGCGCCGTCTCTTCGGCCTCGACCCGTTCGAAGGTTTGGATGCAGCGCTGGCGCACCTCTGCCGGCACTATGCCGATGCCGACCTGCTGCTCGTGACCGGCGACTTGACGGATCTTGGCGAAAAGGCCGCCTACGCAGCGCTGCGTCGGCGGCTGGAGGCGTTGCCGATGCCCGTGGTGCTGCTCTTGGGCAACCACGACGACCGCGCAGCCTTTCGCGCGGTCTTCGAAGGCGCACCGGTGGACGAGGCCGGTTTCGTCCAGCAGGCGGTCGACCACGCGAACGGGGTCAGTCTGGTGGCGCTCGACACCCACGTGCCGGGGGCCGCCCACGGCGAACTCTGCGCCGCACGCCTGGCGTGGCTCGACCGGGCGCTGGCCGCACGCGCGGCGCGGGACGTGGTGATCGCCATGCACCACCCACCGGTCGGCTGCGGCATCCCCGGCATGGACGCGATCGGCCTCGCCGATGCCGAGCGGTTCTGGGCGGTCGTCAGGCGCCACGGCAATGTTCGCCACGTCTTCACCGGCCACATCCATCGAACCTTTTTCGGCCGCAGAGAGGCGGTGTCGATTTCGGCCCTGCCCGGCACCTCGCACCAGGTGCATCTGCAGTTCGCCACGGCCGACGTGGTGCTCGGCAGCCTGGAGCCGGGCAGCTACGCCGTGGCGCGTTTGGCACCCGGCCAAATCGACCTGCATCACGTGGCGTTCCAGGACCAGAGCCCGCGCTTCGTCTTCGACGATGCCTCGAACGCGGCGGCCGAACCCGCCGCCCTGCCCCCGGTGCCGCCTCCCTATGACCGGCTGATCTGAAACGGCCTTCGGCTTTACGTGGATTTAACGCTTCGCGCCTAGCGTCGGGGTAACTCGCTGGTCGTGCTCCGCTCTGGGCGGCGCGGCACGGCGGGTGGCCTCGGCTCACCGGCCCGGAGAAGCGCTATGCCGCTGGACAAGAATTTACAGATCCTCATCGTCGACGACTACAAGACGATGCTGCGGATCATCCGCAACCTCTTGAAACAACTCGAGTTCAACAACATCGATGAAGCGACCGACGGCAGCATGGCCTTGGCCAAGCTCAAGGACAAAGCCTACGGGCTGGTCATCTCGGATTGGAACATGCAGCCGATGACCGGGCTCGAGCTGTTGAAGGCGGTGCGGGCTGATGCCGGCCTGAAGGCCTTGCCCTTCATCATGATTACGGCGGAAAGCAAGACCGAAAACGTCGTCGCCGCCAAAGAGGCCGGCGTGAACAACTACATCGTCAAGCCGTTCAACGCCGAGACGCTGAAGGCGAAGATCACCAGCGTCCTCGGGGCGTGAGGCCAGGGCCATGGGCGCCGCCCCGCTCCCCGCCGCTTCACTCGACCAGCGCTTGGCCAGCCTGCGCCAGACCTATGGCGAGGCCATTCCCCTGGACGATCTGGTCGACGTGGTCCGTGGGCTCTTGGAGAGCCTGCACGGCGACGTGACGCTGCAAGACCTTCGCGTGTACGGCGAATTGGAGGCGCTCGCCCGCTACATCCGCCGTGCCAAGGAAGAAATCCGCTCGATCCGACCGGACGACATCTCCGAAGAGCACATCCCCACGGCCAATGTCGAACTCGATGCGATCGTCACGCATCTGGAGGAGGCCACCGGGACCATTCTCGATTCCACCGAAATCGTCGAGGCGATTGCCACGGGCGTCGGCGGCGAGGTCGGCGAACGCCTGCAGGCCGCCGTCACGGCGATCTACGAAGCCTGCAACTTCCAGGATATCAGTGGTCAACGCATCACCAAGGTCATCAGCACGCTGCAGACGATCGAGCGGCGGATTGGTCTCTTGGTCGAAGCCCTCGGCGGCACGGGCGAGGCTTTGCCCCGAAAACCGGGCGAAAAGGCGGCAACCTCAACGGATGATCACTTGCTCAACGGGCCCCAATTGCCGGACAATGCCAACAGCCAGGCGGAGATCGATGCGCTGTTGGCAAGCTTCGACTGAGCGGGGGCACCCGCAACCCAGACGCGAAAACGGACGCTGCCGTCGTGGCGGAGCAGTGGCGTTGCTCGTCCTCCTTGCGGCGGGTCTCGGCGTTGCGTCGGCCCCCCCGCTAGCGGCCCAAGACGCGTTGCCAGCCGCCGCGTCGGCGATCGCCAGGCCCGCGGCCGAAGCACCGGCGGTGCGCGTCGGGCGGCATCCGGGTTTTCGCCGCTTGGCGCTGGAGTGGCAGGCGCCGATGCCGGTCGACATCGAGATCGAAAGCGAGGTCGTGACGCTGGCGTTCGGGCGCCTACCCGGCCCCGAGGGCTGGCCGGCTGCGGCCGGCTTCGCCCCCCGGCTCGACGCTGTCGTCCGATGGGTCGAGGGCGATGGCCCGGTCTGGCGCTTGCATCTGCGAGAGGGGGTGGCGGTCAGCAGCCTGACGCTCCGCGACGGCCGCATTCTGGCCCTGGACTTCGCCGATCCGCAGCCGGTGCTGCGGCCTGCTCCTGAAGCGCTGGCGTTGACGCCCGCCCGCCGCGACGCGGCGGTGGTGCCGCCTGCCGCCGGGATCGCCGAGCCGGCTCCTGGCACGGCGACGGTGCCGGCAGCGAGCTTGCCGCCCGGCCCCGTCGAGACGGCCCGGGCCGAGCCATGGTCCGGCCCCGATCAGGCCGCCCAGACGGCACCCCAGGCCCTCGCGGCGCGACCCGCGGCGGATCGTTGGCAAGCCAGGTCGCCTGCCGGTGAACCCCTGCCCTTGCCGCCCCTGTCCGCACCCCTGGCCGCCCCCCTGGCGATCGAGACACCGCCAGCCTTGCCGCCGGACAGCGTGCCCCGGCCGGAGGCGGTCGCCGAAACCGCCCCCCCGAGCGAGCCCGCCACGGCAAGCGAAGCGGCGGGCGCTAGCGAGGCCGAAGTGGGCGTCGCGCTCGACGCCGACGACGCGCCGCCGGCTGCTGCCGCCGCCGCGCCCGATGACCTCCTGACCGTGACGGCGCGGACGACGCGTGACGGCTGGCGGTTCGAAACGCCCGAGCCGCTGCCTGCGGCCATCTGGCGACGGGGTGGCGAGCTCTGGGTGGTCCTGCCGCATCCCGATGGCGTGCCGGGCAGGGCGTGGCCGGCGCCGGTCGTCGAGGCGTCGATCGAGACCGTGCCCCATGCGGCGGCCTGGGTCTTTCGCTTGGCTGTCGAACCCGTCGTGCCCCTGTCCGTCGACCGCGACGAGCGGGGTTGGGTGGTGGCGCGCAGCAGCGCGGACGCAACCAGACAACCGCCGCCGGCCGACCTTTTGGCGCACCCGCGCGTCGTGTTGGTCGATCCCTGGCTGGAGACCGCGCTCCAGGTCATCCCGCTGGCACGCCCGGGCATTGCCTGGGGGCAGGCCGATCGAGACGGCGGGCAGACGTGGCTGCCGACCTTGCAGGGCGCCGTCCTCTTGGAGCCCGATGGCGGTGCTCAGCGCCCACCCGGCCCGGCGTCGGGGCTGCCGCCGCGACCGGATGTGGGCGGGCTGATCGATTTGGGAGGTCCCACCTTACCGCCTGCGGCCCTGCGCGAAGCCCGTTTGGCGCTGGAGCAGGCGGTCTTCGAAGACCCGGTCCCCGAGCGGTGGCTGGCGCTCGCGCGTTTTCTGTTGGGCCAAGCGATGCCGTTCGATGCGCTGGCCGTGTTGGACGCCGCACCCGATACCGCGGCGCTGGACGATCCGGCCCTGGCGGAGCGCTTGCGCAGCCTGCGCGGGGTTGCCGCCATTCTGGCGGGGCGGGCGGCGCAGGGCTTGGCGGACTTGCCCGACCCGGCCGAGCGCGACGACGCGGAGCTTTGGCTGTGGCATGCCGTCGGCGAGGGCCGGCTCGGCCGCCTGGAGGCGGGCGGGGCGCGGTTCGTGCGCTCGGGCCAGGCTTGGCGCGCCTATCCCCTCCCGTTGCGGCGCGAAGTGGCCCTCCTGGCCGGTCGGACGGCGCTGGCGCTGGAGGCGCCGCAGGTCGCGCTCACGCTGCTCGACCAGGTCGCCGACGGCGCAGCGGGCTTCGACCGGGAGCCGGGCTTGCTGCTGTTGCGGGCCGAGGCCCTGGCGGCGCGGGGGGAAAGGGGTGAGGCGGAAGCGCTCTTGGGGCGCTTGATCCGTGGCGACAACCCCGACGTCGCACGCCGCGCCCGGCTGCTCCATGCCGAACTCAGCGAGCAGCGGTGGGGTGGCGCATCGCCCGAGGCGATCGCTCATATCGAGCAGGACCTGCCGGCGTGGCGGGGGCGGCCGGAGGAAGAGGCGGTGTGGCGGCTGTTGCGCCGCCATCGCGCGGCCCTGGGAGATGGCCTTGGCGCGCTGGAGGCGGCGGCCGAGGCGCGGCGCTTGAACCCCGACTTCGGCGCGGCCAACCTCGACGCCGATCGCGCCCTGCTCGAACGCTTGGTCGAGGGTGGAGGGGACGGCGATGACCTCGCGGCTGCGGTCGCCGCCGTGCAGCGATATCAGCAACTCCTGCCGTCCGGCGTCGAGCGCGCCCGCCTGTTGGAGCGCCTGGCAAGCCGCGTGGCGCAGGAGAGCGATGCGCTGCACCTCGCCGACAGCCTCCTGGTCCACGCGCTGGACGAACCCTTGCCCCGCGCCTTGGAGCAGGCCTTGCGCCTGCACTTGGCCGAACTTCGCCTGGAGCGCCACGTCCCCGCCAGCGCGCTCGAAGCGCTCGCACCGCTGGCGGACGCCGAGAGTGCCGCGGTCTTGGAACTCCGGCAACGTGCCGAAGCCGAGCTGGCGAGTGGCCGGGTGGCGGCGCCCGAACCGGCCTCACTGCCGATGCCCACGACGGAGGAAGACAGCGTCGAGGCGGCCTTGGCCACGGCCCGAGCCCTCCTGGAGGGGGAGCGCTGAGCCGCACTTCGGCCGGCGGCAGCCGGCGACGGGACCGGCACCCTCACCCTTTTTTCTTGGCCCATTCCACCCGGTAGAGGTCGAAGCGGCGGTCGTTGAGGTTCTGCACGGTGCCGAAGGCGCGGGCGTTTTCGAGGTCTTGCAGATGGACGTCGGCGAAGGCGACCATCTCCGCGTTGGGCGTGGTGTCGGCGGCCACGCCGTCGCGCGCGAAGGGGAAGTCGCAAGGCGTCACGATACAGCTCTGCGCGTATTGGATATCCATGTTGTCGACGTTGGGCAGATTGCCGCAATTGCCGGCCAACGCGACGTAGATTTGGTTTTCGACGGCCCGCGCTTGGCAGCAATAGCGCACGCGCATGTAGCTTTGCCGTTCGTCGGTGCAAAAGGGCACGAACAACATGCGTGCCCCCTGGTCGACCAAATGGCGGGCGAGTTCGGGGAACTCGCTGTCGTAGCAGATCAAGACGCCGATCGGGCCGCAGTCGGTCATGATGGTCTCGACCCGATCGCCGCCCTCGATGTTCCACCAAAAGCGCTCGTTGGGCGTCGGATGGATCTTCGCCTGTTCGTGGATCGACCCATCGCGCAGGCAGACATAGGTGATGTTGTGGATGGCCCCCGACGCCACGCGGGTCGGGTGCGAGCCGCCGATGATGTTGATGTTGTAGTCGACGGCCAGGCGCGACAGCAATTGCTTCAGCGGCTCGGTGTATTCGTCGAGCTTGGCGATCGCCTCGTGCGCCGGGATCTTCGCATTTTCGATCGAGAGCAGCTGGAGCGTGAACAATTCGGGAAAGACGACGAAATCGGCTTTGTAGTCGGCAACCACGTCGACGAAATACTCGACGTTGTGGCCGAATTCCTCGAAGGACCGCACCCGCCGTTGTTGGTATTGGACGATGGAAAGGCGCACACGGTCGCGCAGGGCGCTGACCGCCGCCTTCTTGCTGCGCTGGCTCGCGGGCGCGATGTAGCGCTCGTTGCGCCACACCAAGTGACAGGCAAAGCCGAGGCTTTCCCGGTCGCTCGGCAGGTAGCCCGGCAGCACGCCCAAAATCTCGAAACCGTTGCGCAGCTGAAACGACAAGACCGGGTCGCGCAGCCGTCCGTGCTGCACCGCTTCGACATAGGCCTCGGCCGAGCCGAGCTTCTTCAGCCGGCGCGACAGGCCGGGCAGCCGGCCGCCGAAGACGATGCCCTTGCAGCCGAGGCGCATGCAGAGGTCCTTGCGCGCCTGGTACAGCCGCTGCCCGATGCGCATGCCGCGGTAGTCGGGGTCGACGAACACCTCCGCCCCGTAGAGCCACTCGCCGTCGGCGACGTGACGCGAGCCGAACCCGCCGCCGGTGATCTCGCTCCAGCTGTGGGCACGCAAGGCCGCCGCTTCCTCGACCCGAAAGGTCGAGCAATAGCCGATGATCTTCTTGTCGAAGACGGCGACCAGTTGGCCCTCGGGGAAATTCTGGATTTGGCCCTTGAGCTGCGCCCGGCTGTAGCTGCCGAGGTCCGCATAGACCTTTTCGCACAAGGCCTGGATCGCCGGGATGTCGGCGAGGCGGGCGGTGCGCAGCTCCAGGCGCGGTTTGGTGTCGTCCATCGAACTCTCCCGGCTGATGCAGAGGCCTTTTAGCCATCCACGCCGGGAATTGAACCCGCCAAGGGGTGCGTTCAAATCGCCGGCACGAAGGGCGGCGGTACCGTTTGGAGGTCGTGGGTCTGGCGTCGCAGGTAGGTCTCGACCTCCGTCGGGTCGAGGGGTCGGCCCAACAGGTAGCCCTGGGCGTAGTCGCAGCCATGCATGCGGAGGAAGGCGAGTTGGTCCTCGCGCTCGACCCCTTCGGCCACCACGTCCATCGACAGGCTGTGGGCCAAATTGATCACGGCGCGGGTGATGGCGGCATCTTGGGGGTCGCTGCCGATGTCGCGCACGAACGATTGATCGATCTTGAGCCGATCGACCGGAAACCGGTTGAGGTGCCGCAGCGAGGCATAGCCGGTACCGAAGTCGTCCAGCGCGATCGACACCCCGAGGCGGTGCGCTGCCTCCAAGGTCTCGGCCACCCGTTCGCCGCCGCGGTCGAGCAGCACGCCCTCGGTGATCTCCAACTCCACTTGGCGCGGCTGCAGCCGGTGCAGCGCGATGAGTTGGGACAGCTCGGCCACGAAATTCGGGTCCTTGAGCTGGGCGGCGGCGACGTTGACGGCGAACCAGCCTGGCTCCAGGCCGCGATCCAACAGCCGGCGCAAGGTGGCGAGCGCGGTGTGCATCACGGCGCGACCCATGGGCAGGATCAGGCCGGTTTCCTCGGCGATGGGCACGAAGGCGCCGGGCGGCATGACGCGGCCTTCGTGTTGCCAACGGACCAGCGCTTCGAAGCCGGCATGGCGGCCATCGGGCAGGTGCTGCTGCGGCTGCAGGGCGATCGACAGCCCGTCCGTGGCGAGCGTCGCCCGGAGCGCATCGGCGATGGTGCTGCGGCGCTCGACGTCGTCGCGCATCGACGGATCGAAGAAGGTGAAGGTGTCGCGCCCCAGCGCCTTGGAGCGGTAGAGGGCGATGTCGGCGTGTTTGTAGAGTTCGCTCGGGTGGCTGCCGTCGTCGGGCAGCATGGCCACGCCGAGGCTCGCCTGCGGCTGCACCGTCCGCTTGCCCAAGGTCAAGGGCTCGTGCACGGCGTCGAGAACGGCGCGCACCTTGGCCTCGGCGGTGCCATGGCTCAGCCTCGTGCCGGGGGCGGGCCGCAGCAACAGGCCGAACTCGTCGCCACCCAGCCGGGCGACGACGTCGTCCGCTCCGAGGGCCCCAAGCAGGCGCTGCGCAATTTCCTTCAACAGTTCGTCGCCGGCGTCGTGGCCGAGGGTGTCGTTGATCTCCTTGAAGTGGTCGAGGTCGAGCAGCACCACGGCCGCCGAGCGCGCCTGTGGTGCGTGGTCGCAGACGGCGCGCACGCGTTCGGTAAGCACCTGGCGGTTGACGAGGCCGGTCAGGACGTCGTGCTCCGCCAGCGCTTTGAGCCGCTGCGCGTTGCGTCGCTGCTCGGTGACGTCCTGGATGATGGACCATATTTGGCGCTCACCGTCGGGCGCTTCGATCAAGACACCGTTCAAGAGCACCGGCACCTGGTGCCCATCCGCGTGCACGAAGGTGCGTTCGCAAGGTCCGTAACGACCGTGTTCGCCGAGGTCGCGCCACTCGGCGGGCTCTGCTTCCCGGCATTCCTCGGCGGTCAGTGCGCGCCAGGTGAGGTGACGCAACTGCTCCAGGCTGTAGCCGGTGAGCCTGGCGAGTTCCGAATTGCCTTCCAAGAAGCGGCCGTCCGCAAAGCGGTTGAGGGCGATGCCGACCGGTGCGAGCTTGTAGAGGGAACGCAGTTTCTGGCGGCTCGCCGCAAGCGCCAACTGCGTTTCCTTGCGCTCGGTGATGTCGCGGCCGGTGCCACGATAGCCGGAGAAGACGCCATCCTTGAAGGTCGGCAGGCCGTTCAACAGGCACCACCGGATGCCGTCGACGGTGGCAATTTGCGCTTCGACCTCGTCGATCGGCCGACGCAGTTGCAGAGCGGTGTCGAGCAGCGGCGCCGTCGTCGGGTCGAGTTCGTGCAAGCGGCGGCCGAGCGGAGAACCCAAGACGAGAGCGCCGAGCTGCGCAAAGCCGCTGGAAAACCACGTCAAGCGCAAGTCGCCATCGGCCTCCCAGAACCAATCCGCCGACGATTCGGCGAAATCCTGTACGCGCTCGCGATTGGCTTCGAGCTCCGCCTCGACACGCTTGCGGGCGCTGATGTCCTCGATGATGGACCAGACATGGGGGCTGCCGGTGCGATCGCGGAGGATGACTCCCTGCGCCAAGACGTGGAGTTCGCTGCCGTCTTTTTTGCGGAGCCGGCGTTCGACCGGGCCGTAGCGGCCGCTGGCGAACAGCTCCTGTTTGCCGACGGGCTCAGCGCCATCCTCGCCCGCCAGCGGCACGAGGTCATGGAAATTGTGTGCCCCGAGGTCGTCGGCGGTGTAACCGGTCAGGCGGAGCAGTTCCGGGTTGGCCTGGACGAAGACGCCGTCCGCCAGGCGGTTGAGGGCGATGCCGATCGGCGCCAGTTCGTAGAGCGAATTCAGCTTGTTGCGGCTGTCCTGGAGCTCGCGGAGCGCTTGCTCGCGTGTGGTGACGTCGCGCGCCGCCGCGTAGATCAACTTGCCGTGGAGCTGCGAGCGCCATTCGATGATGCGGTAGCTGCCGTCGGCGCCGCGATAGCGATTGGTGAAGCCGAGGGTCTGGTGCCCAGCGCTCAAGCTGGCCATTTCGGTGAGGGTGGCGTCGAGGTCGTCCGGATGCACGTAATCGAGAAAGCGCGCTCCCTCCAACACGGCCGCGTCGTAGCCGAGGGTCGACGACCAGGCTTGGTTGACGCGCACGAACCGGCCGTCGAGCGACGCGATGCAGAGGAGGTCGAGGGCGACGTCGAAGAAGCCCTGCAACTCGTCGCGGCTGCGCTGCAACGCGGCCTTGGACGCTTCTTCTGCGGTCGTTTCCTGGATGTAGCCGTTGAACACCACGCAGCCGTCGGCCAGCCGCTCCGGCGTGGAGTGGCCGCGGACCCAGATCAACCCCCGCTCGGGATGGAGCACCCGGTAATGGCTCTGCACGCTGTCCAAACTGATGGCAGCGTCGCGGATGAGCGCTTCGACCTTGGCCACGTCGTCTTGGTGGATGCGCTCGAACACGGCGGCATTGGTCTCGCGCACGTCCTCGGGTTCCAAGCCGAAAATGTTGCGAATGCCGATGCTGGCATAGGGATAGCAGGAACTGCCGTCCGGCCACACGAGCAGTTGGAAGATCATGCCCGGGACGTTGCGGACGAGCACGTCGAACTGACGGTCGCTGCCGTTCCAGGCCGTGACGTCTCGCATCACGCCGATCAGTTCGACCACCCGACCCGCTTCGTCGCGAACCGCGCGCAGGTGATCCTCGATCCAAAGCTCGTGCCCGGCGCCGTGGCGAATGCGGTAGCTGCGACGGAGCACGCCTTCGGCGCCGGCTGTGAGCCACGCTTGCAGCTGGGCCTCGATCGGTTGCACGTCGCTGGCGTGCACCGCGCGTAACCAGCAGTCCTGATGTTCCTGGTCCAGGTCCAGGTCCGGGCGGGCCGACCAACCGAAGTGGCGCGCCGCGTTGGCACTGCGGAAGGTGGCGCACCGTCCTGCCGGCTCCAGCGCATAGCTCACGGCGGGGCTGGCTTCGAGGATGCCGGCAAGGCGCAACAAGGCCTTGGTGTCGTGTTCCGAGGAGCTAGCAAGCGCGTGCGACATGGCAAAAGACCGTGCGGCCGAAGAACGAGGCTGCCAGTATCGGGAAGGATCGTTGACAATCGGTAAAGCCCGCCCCCCCGATTGGCCGCACCGGGCCGCCGTGCTAGAGCGTTTTCCGGTCAGATCGAGCTTCGCCGATCCCGCCGCTCGCCTCGGGCGGGGTGCGGGAGGCGGCGGGCATTGCGGCAAACGCTCCAGGCCGCGTCGGTGAGCGAGGGAGGAGGCGACGATGGCGGTGGCCCTCGAGGCGACGGACGACCAGGAGGCGCGGATGCGCGAACTCGGGCGAGCCGCCAAGGCCGCCGCCGGCGCACTCGCACGGGCCACGACCGACGCCAAGAACGACGCCCTTAGGGCCGCAGCCCGCGCCTTGCGCGCACGGGAGACAGGCATCCTCCAGGCCAATGCCCAGGACCTGGAGGCCGGTGCGGCGGCCGGGCTCGGCGCTGCCGTGCTCGACCGCTTGCGGCTCGATCCCAAGCGGTTGGCGGCGATGGCCGAGGGGATCGAGGCGGTGGCGGCGCTGCCCGATCCGGTGGGGCGCGTGCTCGCCGGCTGGACGCGGCCCAACGGGCTCAGGATCGAGCGGGTAGCCACGCCGTTGGGCGTGGTCGGGGTGATCTACGAAAGCCGCCCCAACGTCACCGCCGATGCCGCCGCCTTGTGCCTCAAGTCCGGCAATGCCGTGATCCTGCGCGGCGGTTCGGAGAGCTTCCACTCGAGCCGTGCCATCGCCCTGGCGATGATCGCGGGCGTCGGCGCTGCCGGCCTGCCGGCCCATGCGATCCAACTGGTCCCCACCACCGACCGCACCGCCGTCGGCCACATGCTCGCCATGGACCGCTACATCGACGTGCTGGTGCCACGCGGCGGCCGCTCCCTGGTCGAGCGCGTGCGCGCCGAGGCGCGCATGCCGGTGTTCGCGCATCTGGACGGCAACTGCCACGTCTACCTGCACCACGCCGCCGACCTGAAGATGGCCATGACGGTAACGCTGAACGCCAAGATGCGCCGCACCGGCATCTGCGGCGCCGCCGAAACCCTCCTGGTGGACGAAGCCGCCGCCGAACGCCTGCTGTTGCCGGTCCTGGATGCGCTGCGCGCGGCCGGCTGCGCCTTGCGCGGCTGTGCCCGGACCCAAGCGCTCGATCCGGCCGTCACACCCGCCACCGCAGCCGACTGGTCGACCGAATATCTGGACGCCATCCTCGCCGTGAAGGTGGTCGACGGGCTCGACGACGCCATCGCCCACGTCAACCGCTACGGCTCGCACCACACCGACGCGATCGTCACCGCCGACCAAGCGGCGGCCGAACGCTTCCTCGCCCAAGTCGACAGCGCCATCGTCCTGCACAACGCCTCGACCCAGTTCGCCGACGGCGGCGAATTCGGCATGGGTGCGGAAATCGGCATCGCCACCGGCCGCCTCCACGCCCGCGGCCCCGTCGGCGTCGAACAGCTGACGACGTTCAACTACCGCGTCCGCGGCACGGGACAGGTGCGGCCGAGTTGATGGCGACGAGGGGGAAGGCTGGAAGAGAGGGGAAGGGATCGGGGGGCTTTTGGCCCCCCGCGCCCCCCGACGCGACGGCGTTGCCGTCGCGACTTGGAGGCTCGGGGTCGGCGTTGCCGGCCTTACCGGAAAAGTGGCGGCGGCCTTGGCCGTCGCTCGGGGGTGCAGGGGGCCAAAAGCCCCCTGCTGGCCTTTCCTTGCCTTTCCTTCTCGGCGCCTGATCCGTGCCCCCTCTGGCCGGTGAGCGGCGGCTGCTTCGGCCGGTGGCGCGGCACCGGCTGGTGTCCCCCGCAGCACCGGCGGCGGTGGCGAGGAGGCTTCGGGTGGGGCTGTTGGGCGGGTCGTTCAACCCGGCGCACGAGGGGCATCTGCACGTGTCGCGGGAGGCCTTGAAGCAGCTCGATCTGGACCAGCTCTGGTGGTTGGTGGCGCCGCAGAACCCGCTGAAGTCGCGGCGGGAGACGGCTCCCTTGGCGGTACGGCTGGCGCGGGCGCGGGAGGTGGCTTCGGATCCGCGGATCCGGGTGAGCGACATGGAGGCGCGTCTCGGGACGCGTTACACGGTCGATACCTTGCGCCGGCTGCAAGCGCGCTTCAGGGGGCATCGGTTCGTCTGGTTGATGGGCGCCGACAACCTCGCCAGCCTGCACCGCTGGCGGCGGTGGGAGGCGATCGTGCGCGCGGTGCCCATTGCGGTGTTCGACCGGGAACCTTACTTTTACGAAGCGTTGGCGGGCGTCGCGGCGCGGCGTTTCGGTGCCTGTCGGCAGGTTGGCGAGGCGCTGCGGGACTTGGCCGCGGCACCGCCACCGGCTTGGGGCATCATGCGGCTGCGGCCGCATCCGGCGGCGAGTTCGAAGATACGTGCGGCGGGTCAATGGTGGCAGGCGCCGAGCGAAGGAGACGGGTGATCGACGAAGCGTTGAACGACGGGGTGGTGAAGGCGGCGGCCGAGGACGTGTTGGCGCTGATCGAGCGCTCGCTCGACGACGACAAGGCGGTCGACCCGGTGACCATCGATTTGGCCGGCAAGACCGCGTTGGCCGATGCGATGGTGGTGGCGTCGGGCACCTCGCAACGCCACATCGGGGCGATGGCCGACAAGCTGCTGGAGCGTTTGAAGGACGCTGGGGTGCAGGGTGTCTTGAAGGAAGGCGGGGCCGAAAGCGACTGGGTGCTGATCGACACGGGCGACGTCATCGTCCACCTGTTCAAGCCCGAGACGCGCGACTTCTACGGCATCGAAAAGCTCTGGGCATCGCCGCGCAGCCGCCAGCAGGCCAGCGCCTGAGCCGTTGCGGATCGTCGTTCTGAGCGTCGGCCGCTGGAAGCGCGGACCGGAACGCGCGCTCTTCGACCACTACGCCGCCCGCTGTCCCTGGCGGCTCGAACTGGTCGAACTGGCCGTCAAGGGGAAGGTAGCACCGGGCGAGTTGCCGGGCGCCGAGGCGAAGCTGCTGCGGGCAGCCCTGCCGGCGGGCCTGCCCACCCTCGCCCTCGACGAGCGGGGCGAGCAGCTGGACAGTGCAGGTTTCGCGGCGCTCTTGGGGGCGTGGCGCGATCAGGCCCGCGGCGGTGTGGTCTGCCTGATCGGCGGTGCGGACGGGCTCGACGGTTCGCTGCGGCAGACGGCCGACCGCACGCTCTCCTTCGGGCGGCTGACCTGGCCGCATCTGCTGGTTCGGGCCCTGCTCGCCGAACAGCTTTATCGGGCGAGCACGATCCTGGCCGGGCACCCCTATCACCGGGCGTGAACGCTGCAGACCGCCAACAGAGGGAGCGATGCGCCGGCGGGGGGTTCCAGGGGGGACCATCAAGTCCCCCCTGGCTTTCTTCCCCTTGTCTTCGAACTTACCCGAGGGTGGCGATGAGGCCCAGCAGCAGCAGCAGAGCGGTAGCGGCGAAGCCGACGCCCCAGATGAGGGAGCGGCCGGGGGTCCAGCCAAGGGCGTAGGCGGGGACGTAGAGGACGCGGGCGGCGAGATAGGCCCAGGCGCAAGCGGCGGTGAACACCGAGGCGGCGTCGGCGAGGTGGACGACGACCACCGCGGCGGTGAAGGGAACGAGGCCTTCGGTGTGGTTGTCGAAGGCGCGCTTGAGGCGGGCGGCGGTGCCTTCGAGCGGCGCCGGCGGCGCGTCCCTCGGGCCCATCAGGTAGCTGGGGCCGAGTTGCCGGTTCACGCCGATGGCGGTGACGAGCAGGAGCGCCACCCAGAGGAGGGCGCTCAGTGCGAGGACCTGGAGTTCCGCCGCCACGGGTCGCTCAGGCGGCGGTCTTGAGTGCTGCGTTCGCCCGAGCGAAGCCGCGCCGCAGGCGATCGAACAGATCGTCGATCTCCGCCTCGGTGATGATCATCGGCGGACAGATGCCGATGACGTCGCCGGGTAGCGGCCGCAGGATGAGGCCTTCTTCGAGCAGGGCCTCGGTGACCTTGACGGCGATTTTCGCTTCCGCCGGGTACTGCGCGCGTGTCGCCTTGTCGGCGACGATTTCGAGCGCACCGATGAGGCCGACGCCGCGGGCCTCGCCGACCAGGGGTTCGTCGGCCAGCGCCTGCAAGCGGGCCTGGAACCGCGGCGCCACGTCGCGGACGTGCTGGTAGATGCCGTCGTCTTCGTAGATGCGCAGCGTTTCGAGGGCGACGGCGGCGGCGACCGGGTGGCCGCTATAGGTGTAGCCCATGCCGAGCGTGCCGAGTTCGTGGCTGCGGTCGGCCAAGACGTCATAGACGTGGTCGGCCATCAGCACCGCCCCCATCGGGATGTAGGCCGAGGTGAGCTGCTTGGCGCAGGTGAGCAGATCGGGCTGGATGCCGTAGGTCACCGAGCCCCAGACATTGCCGGTCCGGCCGAAGCCGCAGATCACCTCGTCGGCGACGAACAGCACGTCGTGCTTCTTCAAGACCGCCTGGATTTTCGGGAAGTAGGTCTTGGGCGGGACGATGACGCCGCCGGCACCCATGACGGGCTCGGCGAAGAAGGCGGCGACGTTCTCCGGCCCTTCGGCGACGATGAGGTCGTCGAGTTCCTTGGCGAGGCGGGTGGCGAAGTCCTCCTCGCTCTCGCCCGGCAGGCCGTCGCGGTAGTGCGAGGGCGTCGTCACCTGGCGGAAGCGGTCGGCCATCGGCAAATCGAAGCCGGTGCGGGCGTAGGCGAGGGCCGTCAGGTGGCCGCCCGCCAGCGTGATGCCGTGATAGGCCCGCTTTCGGCTGATGACGATCTTCTTCTCGGGCTTGCCGCGGGCGTTTTGGTAGTACCAGATCAGCTTGAGCGCGCTGTCGATCGCTTCCGAGCCCGAATTGACGAACCAGACCTTGCTCATCTTGCCGGGTGCAAGCTCGCTCAGCTTTTCGGCGAGGTCGATGATCGGGTTGGTCGAGCGGTGGGCGAAGATGTGCATGTAGGGCATCTTCGCCATCTGCTCGGCGGCGGCCTTGGCGAGGCGGCCCTCGCTGAAGCCGAGGCCCGTGCACCAAAGCCCGGCCATGCCCTCGATGAAGCGCTTGCCGTCGTCGTCGGTGACGTAGATCCCCTCACCGCCGGTGATGACGTGCGGCCCCTTGCTCTCGTGCGCGCGCAAATTGGTATAGGGGTGCACGAGATAGGCGATGTCGCGGGCAGCGGCGGAATTCGGGTTGAACGTCATGGGCCGTCCTCGAGCGCAAAGGGCCAGGGCCAAGGCGAAACGCCGTTGGCGTTTGGAAAAGCTTAGCCTAACCAATTGGCGCCGTCTCCGTTAGCGGCGGGGGCGAATGGTCGCTATGCACCTGGGGCGCTGACGTCATGGTCGAAGCACGCTACCGCGCGCTGTTGGAAAAGGGTGAGATCGACCCCGATCCGGACCAGGCGCGGGCGGTCGCCGAACTGGGGCGACTGCAGCAGGACCTCGCGGGCTACCGCCCGAAACCGGCGAAGCGGTCCCTGTTCGGCCGCAGGAAACCGATCGAGGGTGCGCCGCAGGGGGTCTACCTCCACGGCGGTGTCGGCCGCGGCAAGTCGATGCTGATGGACCTGTTCCACGGCACGGTGACAGTCGAGAGGAAGCGGCGCGTCCACTTCCACGACTTCATGCTCGACGTCCACGCCAGGCTGCACGCCCGCCGCCAGACCCACCCGAAGGAGGGCGAGCCGCTGGTGCCGTTGGCCGATGCCTTGGCGGCCGAGGCGTGGCTGCTCTGTTTCGATGAGTTCCACGTCACCAACATCACCGACGCGATGATCCTCGGCCGGTTGTTCGCCAACCTGTTCGAGCGCGGGGTGGTGGTGGTGGCGACCTCGAACTGGGCGCCCGACGACCTCTACAGCGGCGGGCTGCAGCGCCAGCTGTTCCTGCCCTTCATCGACCTGTTGAAGACGCGGGTGAACGTGTTGGCGCTCGAGGGGCAGCGGGATTATCGCCTCGACCGCCTGATCGGCCGGCAAGTCTATTTCTCGCCGCTCGGCCCGGCGGCGGATGCGGCATTGCAGGCCGTCTTTGCCGACCTTACCGACGACGATGCGGGCACGCCCGACGAGATCAGCGTCGGTGGGCGCAAGCTGGTCGTGCCGCGCCAGGCCAAAGGCGTCGCCTGGTTCCACTTCGACGAGCTGTGCGCCCGCGCCTTGGGTGCGGCCGATTATCTGAGCCTCGCCACCCACTACCACACCCTCATCCTCGACCAGTTGCCGAGGCTCACCCCCGACAAGCGCAACGAAGCGCGGCGCTTCATCACCCTGGTCGATGCGCTCTACGAACGCGGCATGCACCTGGTCTGCGCCGCCGAAGCGCCGCCCGAGCGGCTCTACCCCGAGGGCGACGGGGCGTTCGAATTCCAACGCACCGTCAGCCGGCTGATGGAGATGCAGTCGCAGGACTACGTCGAGCGGGCGCGGGAACGCGCGGCCCATCCGGGGCCGTTCGAGCCCTTCGCGCTGACCAGCGATCTTTAGCAACGATGCGCGGCTTGCGTGCGGCGCATGGCTGGCCATGCGTTTGCGGGTCCGCTAGGAAAGACCTAAGTCGTAAATTCGTTCCAGGGAGAGGACCGCTTCATGCATCGTCGTTCGAGCCTCAAGGCCATTACGGCCGCCGCCACCATCGCCGCTCTGACGGGCTTTGCCGTCCCGAGCCAGGCGCAGGTGACCGACTACATCCTGTCGACCGCCTCGGTGGGCGGCACCTACTACCCGGTGGGTGTGGCGCTGGCCACGCTGTCGCGCGTGCGCCTGACGCCCGAGCACGGCTTCGGCCTGTCGGCGATCAGCTCGGCCGGATCCGGTGAGAACGTCCGCCTCTTGCGCCAGAACGAGGCGCAGTTCGCCATTCTCCAGGGCCTGTTCGGCTACTACGCCTGGACCGGGACGGGGCCGGTCGAGGCCGACGGCCCGCAGTCGAATCTGCGCTCGATCGCCTCGCTTTGGGGCAATGTCGAACACTTCGTGATCGACAGCCGCCACGTCGACACCGGCACGCTCAGCGACTTCGTGGCGCTCGAGGGCGAGCGCGTCGGCATGGGGGCGCAGGCGTCGGGCACGCTCGGCTCCAACATCACCCTGCTCGAAGGCTTCGGCGTCGACCTGGAGAACGACTTCGGCATGTTCTACGCCGGTTACGGTCCCACCGCCGAGGCGCTGCAGAACCGCCAGATCGCCGGCATGTCGGCGCCGGGTGGCGTGCCCGTCGGTGCGTTGAGCCAGCTCTTCGCTTCGGCCGGCGAGCGGGTGACGTTCCTCGACGTCACCGACGAAGAGATGGCCGTCGCCGATGCGGGCCGTAATCTTTGGACCCGCTTCGTCATCCCGGCCGGCAGCTACCCGGGGGTCGACCGCGACGTGCACACCATCTCGCAGCCGAACTTCCTGGCGGTGCGCGACGACGTCGACGAAGAGCATGTCTATCTCTTCACCAAGGCGATCTTCGAGAACCTGCCGTTCCTGCAGGCGATCCACCCGGCGACCAACGAGATGAGCCTGGAGAGCGCGCTCGCCGGTCTGCCCTTCCCGCTGCATCCGGGTTCGTTGCGGTACTTCGAGGAAGCAGGCCTCGACATCCCCGACCACCTGCGTCCCTGAGCCTCGCTGGCTGCACCGGCTGACCCGATCCGGGCCTGCCGGTGCGGCACGGCACCGTCATGGCGGCATCTCGCCCCGAGGACGACGAAGCCGGCGGCTCCAACGTGCGCGAACTGCGCGGTTGGTGGGCGCGCGGTGCGTATCTGCTCGGCATCGCCATCGCCCTCTTCCATCTCTACGTGGCGCTGGTAGCCCAAGTGCCGGAGATCACGCGCAACGCGCTGCACTTCGGCGGCTTCGTCGTCCTCTGCGCGCTCTACTTTCCGTTCCTGCAGACGCGCTGGTGCAAAGCGTCGCCCATCGCCAAGTGGATCGACCTTTTCCTGGCGCTGGCGGTGGCAGTCGCGGCCGTCCACTTGGCCGGTGCCGAGCGCGCCATCCACGCCCGCGGGGTGCGGCTCAATCCCGAGGACTGGCTGGCGGCCATCGTCGTCATCGGCGGCGCCATCGAGTTCACCCGCCGGGTAACCGGCCTCATCATCCCGACCCTGATCGTCCTCGCCATCACCTACGTGGCCGTCTGGGGGCCCTGGGTCTCGGGTGTCTTTTCCTTTCGTGGCCTTTCCTGGGAGACGGTGCTCTTCCGCTCGATCTATGGCGACGACGCCCTGTTCGGCACGATCGCGACCATTTCGGCCACCAACGTCTTTCTCTTCATCCTGTTCGGTGCGTTCCTCTTGCGCTCGGGTGCCGGCGAGTTCGTCATCGACCTCGCCCGCGTCGTCGCCGGGCGGTTGATCGGCGGCCCCGGCTTCGTCGCCGTCATCGCCTCGGGCCTCACCGGCACCATTTCCGGCTCGGTCGTGGCCAATACCGCCTCGACCGGCGTCATCACGATCCCCTTGATGAAGCGCAACGGCTACAAGCCCGCCTTCGCCGCCGGCGTCGAGGCCTCGGCCTCGACCGGGGGGCAGCTGATGCCGCCGATCATGGGGGCCGGCGCCTTCGTGATGGCGAGCTACACCCGCATCCCCTACGAAACCATCATCGCCGTCGCCCTGTTGCCGGCGCTGCTCTACTTCGCGTCGGTCGCCTATTTCGTCCGCATCGAGGCCAAACGGCTGAACATGCAGCCGATGCAGGGCGAGGCCCCGAGCCTGAAGGCCGCCTTCCGCAATGCCGGCGCCAGCTTCGTTTTGCCGATCATCGCCCTCGTGGCGCTGTTGATCATGGGCTACAGCCCGACCTACGCCGCCGTGATCGGCATCGGCGTGGTGGTGGTCTCGAGTTGGCTGACGCGCCACCCGATGGGGCCGTTCGCCATTCTCGAAGCCATGGCCCTCGGCGCCCGCAACATGATCCTGACCGCCGTCCTGCTCTGTTCGGTCGGCTTGATCGTCAACGTCGTCGTCACCGCCGGGGTCGGCAACACCTTCTCCTTGATGATCGCCGACTGGTCCGGCGGCAATTTGCTCATCGCCATCACCCTGATCGCGCTGGCGTCCTTGATCCTCGGCATGGGGCTGCCGGTGACCGCCGCCTACATCGTGCTGGCGACCCTCTCCGCCCCGGCGCTCGCCAACATGATCGCCGACATGCAGGTGGTGCAGATGCTCGTCGAGGGTGGCATTCCGGCCGCCGTCGCCCCGATCCTGATGCTCGCCGCCCCCGACGTCATGGCGATGGTCGGCCAGCCCCTGGCGAGCGGCGAAGCGGCGGCCCTGGTCCGCGACCTGCCGCCCGAGCTGCGCTTCGCCTTGCGCGACCAGCTCCTCACCCCGGCGATCATCACCACGGCCCTGTTGTCGGCGCACATGATCATCTTCTGGCTCAGCCAGGATTCCAACGTCACGCCGCCGGTCTGCCTCGCCGCCTTCACCGCCGCAGCGATAGCCAAGTCGCCGCCCATGTACACGGGCCTCATCAGCTGGAAGATCGCGAAGGGCCTCTACATCATCCCGATCTTGTTCGCCTACACGCCGATCCTGTCCGGCGACTGGCTGGCGGCCCTGGAGGTGTTCGCCTTCGCCCTCGTCGGGGTCTATGGCATCGCCGCGGCATTGCAGGGCTGCATGGAAGCACCGTTGAACCCCATCCTGCGCCTGGTCGCCTTCGCCGGCGGTGTTGCCAGCGTGTGGCCGGGCCATCTGCTGGTCGATGTCATCGGCGTCGCCGTGGTCCTGTCGCTCTTGGCCTGGACCGTCTACCAGGACAAGCAACGGACATCCCGGCCGGCCGCCGCTTGAGTAGTGGCAGCATCAGGCCGAAGGCCCTACAGAGCGCGGGTGTGAAGCGAAGAGGGAAGGACCCCGATGCGCGTGGCCCGAAACGGGTGCGTCGTTGCGCTTGGCCTGGTGCTGGTGGGCTGTGGCGGCGGTCTGCCGCCCGCCGGCAGCCTCGTCGGCCTGAAGGCGATGCAGTTGGCCGAAACCTGCAGGCTCGACGAAGCCATGGCCGCGGCCGAGGCGGAGGTGGCTGCCGCCACGCCCGGCACGCTCCGCCACGCTGCGGCCCTGCAGGAACAGGCGGTGCTCCACCGCGACCGTAACCGCGACGACGCCGCCGAAGCGCTGGAAGCCAGGATCGCCCAGGCAACGAACCAGCCAGCCGAGGTCGTCCGCGGCGACACGCTCAGGGACGTGGCGGCCCTCCGGCAACGCCGGGCCGCCACCTACGGCCGGCCCGGCTGCTGAGCCATGAGCCCCGGATCAGCGCGCCTCGACCAGTTCCCGCAAGGTTTCGATCACCTCGGCCGTACCCCAGTCGGCATAGCCGAAGTGGCGAAAGCGCTCCTGGCCATCCTGGTCGATCACCAGCGTGCCCGGCAGGCCCGGTGCGTCGATGGCCCGGGCACTGGCCATGCTGCGGTCCTGCAACACCAGGAGGTTTTCCGCCCCCACCTCCGCCATGAACTGGTCGAGTTCGTCGAACGAAGCCCGGTCGATGGCGAGCGCCAGCACGGTCAACTCCTCGCCGGCGAAGGCCTCCTGCAACGCCGCCAGCGAGGGCATCTCGGCACGGCAGGGCGCGCACCAGGTGGCCCAGAAGTTGAGCACGACGACCCGCCCGGCAAACTCGTCCAGCTCCACCGCACGACCGTCGCGGTCGACCATGGTGAGCGCCGGCACCGGCTCCGGTGCATCGGCCCAGTTGATCGAGAGGGCCGAGGCGGGCACGCTCCCGACCAGACCCCAGAACAGAATGACCAGGACGACCATGCGCATCAGCGGTGAACCCTCGTGAGCAGCGACCCAACGGGCCGCACCAAGCAGGGGGCGGTGACCTTTTGGGGTGGCGGCCATTTCGCGGCCGGCCAGGCCCCGTTGATGGAACGCCTCAACGCCTCGATCGGCTTCGACCAGCGCCTGTGGCGCCAGGACATCGCCGGCTCGAAGGCCCATGCCACCATGCTGGCAGCCCAGGGCATCATCACCGACGCCGACCGCGACCAGATCCTCCAAGGTCTCGCCCAGATCGAAGAGGAGATCGCGCAAGGACGCTTTGCCTTCAAGGCCGAGCTCGAGGATATCCATTTCAACGTCGAATCCCGGCTGACCGACCTGATCGGCGAGCCGGGCCGGCGCCTGCACACCGCGCGCTCGCGCAACGACCAGGTCGCCACCGACTTCAGGCTGTTCGTGCGCGACGCCATCGACCGCGCCGACCAGCTCCTTTCGGCGTTGCAGGCCGTCCTGATCGACCACGCCGAGGCGGAAGCCACCACCGTCATGCCCGGCTTCACCCACCTGCAAACGGCGCAGCCGGTCACCCTCGGCCATCACCTCCTGGCCTATGTCGAGATGTTCGGCCGCGACCGCTCGCGCTTCCAGGACGCCCGTGCGCGCATGAACGAGAGCCCGCTGGGTGCCGCCGCCCTGGCCGGAACCAGCTTTGCGATCGACCGCGAGATGACGGCCAAGGCACTCGGCTTCGACCGCCCCGCGGCCAATTCGCTCGACGCCGTCTCCGACCGCGACTTCGCCCTCGACTACCTGAGTGCCGCCTCGATCACGGCCGTCCACCTCTCCCGCCTGGCCGAGGAAATCGTGCTCTGGGCCACGCGCCAATTCGGCTTCGTCATCGTCAGCGAAGCGTTCTCCACCGGCAGCTCGATCATGCCGCAAAAGCGCAACCCGGACGCCGCGGAGCTGATCCGCGGCAAGACCGGGCGCGTCGTCGGCGCGCTGGTCTCGCTCCTCACCATGCTCAAGGGCCTGCCCCTGACCTATTCGAAGGACATGCAGGAAGACAAAGAGCCGCTGTTCGACACCGTCGACACCCTCGACCTCTGCCTCGAAACCGCCGCCGCCATGCTGCGCGAGGTCCGCTTCGACCGCGCCAAAATGGCCGCCGCCGCCGGTTCCGGCTTCAGCACCGCCACCGACCTCGCCGATTGGTGCGTGCGCAGCCTCGACCTTCCCTTCCGCACCGCCCACCACGTCGCCGGCCGCGCCGTCCGCGAAGCCGAACAGCGCAATTGCGGCCTCGAAGACCTCCCCCTCGACGTGCTCCAAACCATCGAACCCCGCATCACCGCCGACGTCTTCGCCATCCTCGGCGTCGACAACTCGGTCCAAAGCCGCACCAGCTTCGGCGGCACCGCCCCCACCAACGTCAAGGCCGCGGTCAGGGAAGCTAGAGCACGGTTTTTGGAGAGAAGGGGATGATGATCGGAGCGGGAGAGGACAGGAAGCCAAGGGGGCTTTTGGCCCCCCCAAACAGGGCAGAACCAAGGGGGCTTTTGGCCCCCCCAAACAGGGCAGAACCAAGGGGGCTTTTGGCCCCCCCAAACAGGGCAGAACCAAGGGGGCTTTTGGCCCCCTTGGAAACCCCCGAGCCGGAACCATTGGCGACAGGGCAAGCCCTGTCGCCAATGGTTTCGGCCACTTTCCCCAAGTGGCGGCGGCGTAGCCGTCGCTCGGGGGTCCTAGGGGGCCAAAAGCCCCCTAGTTCCTTTCCCTTGCTTTCTTGCGCTCTCCTCTTGTCCCTGGGCCTCTTGGCCGGCTGCGGCAAGGTGGGGCCGTTGGAGTTGCCGGTGGGGACGCCGGTGCCGCAGATCGAGCAGGACGTGGTCGATATCGAGGACGAGGATCTTTGAGGGGGTTCACCTATCGAGACGGTCTGTTGCACGTCGACGACGTGGCGCTGGACCGGTTGGTGCGGGACCATGGCACGCCGCTCTACGTTTACAGCGCGCGGGAGATGCGGGCGCGTTATCGGCGGCTGGCGGCGGCGTTTGCCGGGACGGATACGCTTTTTTGTTATGCGTTGAAGGCCAATCCGACGCTTGGGGTCGTTGCGACCTTGGCCAAGGAGGGGGCGGGGGCCGACGTGGTGTCGGCGGGGGAGTTGGAGCGGGCGCTGGCGGCCGGCATTGCGCCGGAGCGGATCGTGTTTGCCGGCGTCGGCAAGAGCCATGGCGAGATCGACCGGGCGCTGGCGGTGGGGGTGTTGCAGCTCAACGTCGAATCGGTCGAAGAGCTGCACATGGTGGCGGAACGGGCGGCGGCGCGGGGTCTTGTGGCGCCCGTGGCCTTGCGGCTGAACCCGGACGTGGCGGCCACCACCCACGACAAGATCGCCACCGGTCGCCGTCACGACAAGTTCGGCATCGCCGGCGAGCGCCTGGGTGAAGTGCTGGACGTGTTGCGGGGGCTTTCGAGCGTCCGCCTGGTCGGGCTGCATTGCCACATCGGCTCGCAGATCGCCGTGGTGGAGGACTTCGAGCGCGCCTATGCGCGGATGGCGACCTTTTACCGCACGGCGCGGGCGGCGGGCTTTCCCCTGGAGCGGCTGAACCTCGGCGGCGGGCTCGGCATCCGCTACGTCGACGAGCGGGAACTCGACATCGAGGCCTTTGCGCGCATGGCGCTGGCGGTAACCCGGGACCTGGGTGCCCGGCTGGTGTTCGAGCCGGGGCGCTATCTGGTGGCGGCGGCGGGGGCGTTGCTCAGCCGGGTCATCCTGGTCAAGACCGGAAGCGAACAGCGGCGTTTCGTGGTCGTGGATGCGGGGATGAACACCTTGATCCGGCCGGCGATGTACGGTGCCGTGCATCCGATCCAGCCATTGGCGGTGCGGGCCGAGGCGGCGTTGTCGACCGTCGACGTGGTGGGGCCGATCTGCGAGAGCAGCGACATCTTCGCGCGCGATTTGCGCCTGCCGCTCCCGGCTGCCGGCGATGTCGTCGCCTTCATGAACGCCGGCGCCTATGGCGCGGCGATGGCCTCGGATTACAATTCTCGGGGTCGGGCCGCCGAGGTGTTGGCGGACGGCGATCGGGTTGCCATGTTGAAACCCAGGCTGGAGCCGGTCCAGCTCTTCGCCGACGAAGCGGTGCCGGCCTGGTTGCGCCCCGCGGTGCGGCCGTCCGACTTCGCTTGAGGGTCGTTGTTGCGGCCCGCTGCCTGCCCGCCATTTGCCGCAAGGTCTGTCGCTCGTGCGTTTCCCGGTTAGGTTGAGCTTCGCCCATCCCGCACCCCCGCCCGGCCGCCCATGGCATCGTACACTCGTGGGCGGCCCTGCGGGGGTGCGGGATGGTCAAGCCTCTCGGAAAACGCGCTAGCGCGAGGAGCACCGGATGTCCGAAGCCGAGCCGACCCGCCCCATCCCGCCCGGCGACGCCGACCTGAACCGGCGGCTCGCCCGGCGCCGGCGCTGGGCACGGTCGGTCTTGGCTCTGGAGGCGGTCATCGACGCCTTCGCGCCGGCGCTGGCCGTGGTCGTGGCGTTCCTGGTGCTGGCCTTGTTCGGCGTGCTGCAGCTCATGCCTTGGTGGCTGCATGGGCTCGTCCTGGTCGGGCTCGTCGCCGGCTTGGCCTGGTCGATCCGCCTGGGTTGGCGGCGCTGGCGCCGGGTGGACGAAGCGGCGGTGGACCGCCGGCTGGAGCGGGCGGCGGGCTTGGCGCACCAGCCGATCCAAGCCGTGGGCGACCGGCCAGCCACCGGTGCCGATCCGGCAGCCGAGCGGCTCTGGGTCCAGCACCAGGCGCGCGAGCGGGCACGCCTCGCGGCCTTGCCGCGTTTGTTCCCGCGCTCGGTTCTGACCACGCGCGATCCGTGGGCGCTGCGGGCGGTTGCGGGTTTGGCCTTGTTCGTGGCGGTGATCGACGCCGGGCCGGCTTGGCGCGACCGGCTGGCGGCCGCAGCCGTGCCGAGCCTGGGGCCGGCGGTGGCGGCGGCGCCGATGCGGCTCGATCTGTGGCTGACGCCCCCACTCTACACCGGCCAATCGCCGGTCGTGCGCACGGTAGCGCTGCCGCTCGAGGCCAACGGGGAAGCGTTGGTGGTTCCGGCCAGCAGCGAGCTGGTGCTGCAGTTGCACGACGTGCCCGAGGGCCGCGTTGTGGAGACGGCCTACGCGCTCGCCCCCTTGGACGTGCGGACCCTCGGTGCCCACAGCTTCGAGATGCGAACGGTGCTGCGCGAAAGCGGGGCGTTGGAACTGCAAAGCGACAGCGGCGCCTTGTTGGCGCGCTTTCCGATCGAGGTGAAGGCCGACCGTTTGCCGGTGATCCAGTTCGTCGAGCCGCCGACGGTGACCCAGCGCCAGGCACTGGCGACCCGCTTCGAGGCGAGCGACGACTACGGACTGGCGGCGATCGAACTGGAACTCGCGCTCACGGCCCGGCCCGAGATGATCGAGCGGGTGTCGCTGCGCCAATTCGCGCGGGCGCGGCTCACCTACGACGGCGCGGCCTTCAGCGACCTCACCCCGCACCCCTTCGCCGGGCAGGAGGTGGTGGTGCGGCTGGTGGCAACCGACGTCGCCGACCAGGAAGGCTCCAGCAGCCCGTTGCGCATCGTCCTGCCCGAGCGGCAGTTCAGCCATCCGGTGGCGCGGGCGATCATCGCCGCCCGCCGCCAGCTGGTGGCCGAGCCGGAAGAGCGGCGGACGGTGGCAGCCCAGCTCAACATCCTGGCGCAGGGGCCGCGCGTCGAGGCGCTCGACACGGTCGTGCCCTTGGCGTTGCGGGCGGCCTCGACCCGTCTGGTCCTGAACCGCGACGGCAGCGCCGACCGCTCGGCGATGGACCTGTTGTGGGATACGGCCCTCTTCGTCGAAGAGGGCCAGTTGGCGGTCGCCGAGCGCGACCTGCGCGCCTTGGAGCAAGCGCTCCAGGAAGCGCTGGAGCGGGGTGCCGACGACGCCGAATTGCAGGCCTTGATGGACGAATTGCAGGCGGCGCTGGATGCCTTCTTGGAAGCGCTGATGCGCCAAGCCCTGGAGCAAATGCAGGGGATGTCGCCCGAGGACCTGCGGATGCAGCCGTCCGACCAGAATGCGCAGATGCTCGACCGGCAGGACTTCCAGGACATGCTGGATGCGATGCGCGAGGCGATGCAGAGCGGCGCCATGGAGCAAGCGCAGCAGATGCTCTCGCAGCTGCGCCAACTCCTCGAAAACATGCAGATGGCCATGCAGCTGCCGATGATGGGGCAGATGCAGCAGAACATGGGTGCTTTGCAGGAGCTGATCCGCGAGCAGCAGCGGCTGATGGATCAAACCTTCCAACGGCAGCAGCAGGGCCAGGATGGGCAGCCGGGCCAGAACGGCCAGGACTCCGGCCAGGGCCAAGCCGGCATGGACGGCCTGCAGCAGCAACAGGAGGCCTTGCGGCGGGCCTTGGGCGAGCTGATGCGCCAGCTCGGCGAGAGCGGCGCCGGCATTCCCGACCAGCTCGGCCAGTCGGAACTGGAGATGCGCGGCGCCGAGCAGGCGCTGGGCGAGGGCCTGCCCGGCCGGGCGACCGGATCGCAGGCGGAAGCGCTCGACCTCCTCCAACAGGGCGCTGGCGAGCTGATGGAGCAGATGCAGCAGATGGGACAGATGCCCGGTGGTGAGCCCGGCGGCGAGATGGGCATGGGGGCGCCGCTGCAGGGAACCCGCGACCCGCTCGGCCGGCCGCTGCGCAACCAGGGCGGTGCCACCCCGTTCGGGGTCGAGGTGCCGGACGCACCCGATCTCGGCACCGCCCGCGACGTGCTGCGCGAACTGCACCGCCGCTCGGGCGAGCGCGACCGGCCGGCGCTCGAGCTCGACTATTTCGAGCGGCTGTTGCGGCGCTTTTGAGCGTCGCCTTGCGCCTCCAGGAGCACCCGTCGCCCAACCGGGTCCCGCGGCCGCCCGGCACCGCCGTCGACACGCTGGTGCTGCACTACACCGGCATGGCGAACGCCGAGGTGGCCGTGGCCCGGCTGTGCGACCCCCAAGCGCAGGTCAGCGCGCATTACGTGGTGCTCGAGGACGGCACCGTGCTGCGCCTCGTCGACGAGGCCGAAACGGCCTGGCACGCGGGCGTCTCCGCGTGGCGCGGCCAGGCCGGTTTGAACCATCGCTCGATCGGGATCGAAATCGTCAATGGCGGCCATGCGTTCGGCTTGCCGGCCTTTGCCGAGGCCCAGATCGAGGCGGTCATCGCCCTCAGTCGCGGCATCGTGCAGCGCTGGTCGCTGCCGCCCGCCGGCGTCGTCGGCCACGGCGATGTGGCCCCGATGCGGCGGGCCGACCCGGGCGAGCGCTTTCCCTGGGAGCGGCTGGCCGCGGCCGGTGTGGGCGTGTGGCCCGCCATCGCCGACGCACCGCCGTCGCGGGCGCCCCTGCGGGACCTGGGGCGCATCGGTTACGCGCTCGACGACGCCCCGCAACCGACCAGCGTGACGGCGGTGGTCCTGGCCTTCCAGCGCCGCTTCCTGCCGACGCACCTGACCGCCCGGCTGGATCGCGCCACGGCCATGCGCATCGGCCAGCTGATCGGCACTGGCGCCTTCTGACGCCAGCGCCTACATGCAACTCGTCAGGCGGCAGGATGGCCGCTCCGGCAGCGATGCCGGGGAGGAAAGTCCGGGCTCCACGGAAACACGGTGCCGGGTAACGCCCGGCGGGGGCGACCCTAGGGAAAGTGCCACAGAGAGCAGTCCGCCCGCCGGGGCGCCTTTGGCGCCTGCGGGTGAGGGTGAAAGGGTGCGGTAAGAGCGCACCGCACCCCCGGCAACGGGGGTGGCACGGTAAACCCCACCGGGAGCAAGACCGCATAGGGGCGACGGCACCTTCGGGTGCGGGTCCGTTTCCGGGCCGGTCGCCCGGGTAGGTCGCGCGAGGCGTTCGGCAACGGACGCCCCAGATGAATGGCCATCGGCGGCCGCGGCCCAAGGGGCCTGGCCGTTACAGAACCCGGCTTACGGCCGCCTGACCTTCATCCCCAGGGATGAGAACGAAACCAAAACATATCCGCAGACTTATCCACAAATTAGCTCGAAGCAGATTGCCAAGAATTTCAACTGTTTTGCAGTCGGTTACGACGACCCACCTACAAATTACTTGACCGCTTTCGAACCCACTTATACGGTCGGTCTGCCTCGTGGTGACAGACCTGCCGACTTCGTAATTTCTAAATATCAAGCGCAGCTCATCCGTGATGAAGGCCGTGCTTGCAAATCAAAAGACGTCCAAGGAAGCTTGCGAGACGCGTCCAAGGCACTGTAAACCGGATGGTGGCCGGCTCTATGTCGACTGTAAATCCCGTTGATCGCGATCGAGGCGAGATTCAGTCGAAACAGAAGCAGCGGGCGCGGGTAATTGCGACGGTTTTTGTTTCCGGGTATTTTAGCCGAGCAGTCCTTTCCGGCGGGGAGCAAGGGCCAAAAGCGGATCTGGATGAGTTGCCTGTGGATAACTCTCTGTGGATAACCTTTCGGGTCACGCGCCGGTCCTGCTCGACGCCGTTCGCCGGTGCCTGCGGGCCGATTCGGAACAGCGCTTGGTGGATGCCACCTTCGGCGGCGGAGGCTACAGCCGTGCCCTGCTCGACGCCGGTGCGGGCGGTGTCATCGGTATCGATCGCGACCCCGACGCCGTCGCCCGCGGTCATGTCCTGGCTGCACGGGAGCCGCGCTTTCGCATGGTCGAAGGCCGCTTCGGCGACCTCGACCGACTGGTCGAGGGCCCGGTCGACGGCGTCGTCTTCGACCTCGGCGTGTCCTCCTTCCAGCTCGACCAGGCCGAACGGGGCTTTTCCTTCCGCTTCGACGGCCCGCTCGACATGCGCATGGGCGCCGACGGACCGTCGGCCGCCGACCTCGTGGCCGACCTCGACGAAGCCGAGTTGGCCGATCTCTTCTTCCGCTTCGGCGAAGAGCCGAAGGCGCGCCGGGCGGCGCGTGCCATCGTGCAGCGACGCCAGCAACGGCCTTTCACCCGCACCCTGGACCTTGCCGACGTCGTCCGTCAGGCGGTGGCGGGCGGCCGGCGCGGCGACGCCAAGATCGACCCCGCGACCCGCGTCTTTCAAGCGCTGCGCATCGCCGTCAACGAGGAACTCGAGGAGCTGGAACGTGGCCTTGCCGCTGCCGTGCGCATCCTCCGGCCGGGCGGCCGCCTCGTGGTCGTCGCCTTTCATTCGCTCGAGGACCGGATCGTGAAGCGGTTCATGGCCGAAGCCGCCGGCCGCGTCGCGGGGCCGTCGCGCCACCTGCCGCCGGCCGCGGCCGCGAGCGCCCCGACCCTGGCGCTGCTCGCCCGCAAGCCCGTCACCCCGGACGCCGCCGAGTGCGCCGCCAATCCGCGCGCCCGCTCGGCCCGGCTCCGGGCGGCCGAGCGGTTGGAGGCTTGACCATGGCGGTGTGGGCGCCTGTCCTCGGCATCAGCTGCGTGCTCGCCATCGGTGCGGGTGTCTTGGTGTTCAAGCAGCAGGTCGACGCCGAAGAGCGCCGGCTCGCCGAGCTGCGCCGGGCGGTGGCGGTGGCCCAGGCCGAAACCGGCCGGCTGCAGGCGGAACTCGCCTATCACCAACGCCCGACATATCTGGCCGGCTTCGCCGAAGCGCTGGGCATCGTGCCGACCAGCCCGCAGCACCTGGTCCGCGTCGATACGCTGCCACCGCGCCCGGACGGCGAGGCAGCAGGCGTGGCGATCATCGCCCTGCCCTCGGGCGGGCTCGCCACCGTGCGGCGGCGACCCGCCTTGGCGCAATACGTGGTGCTGGTGCCATGAACGGCCGCATTCTGGTGTTGGCGGCTTGCTTTGCCGGCGTCTTCGGCGCGGTCGGCCTGCGTCTGGTCGATCTGGGCTTGCCCGGCAACGACGCGCCGGCGCAGCGCTTCGTCGCCGCCGCCCCGGAGACGGCGCGGGCCGATTTGCTGGACCGCGAGGGCCGCGTCCTCGCAACCACGGTGATGGCGCCGCGGCTGGTCGCCGACCCGCGCCACGTGCGCGACGTCCAAGCCGAGGCTCAGGCCCTCGCCGCCGTCCTGGAAGGGGCGAGCGAGGCCCGGCTGGCAAGGCTGCTCGGCTCCGAGCGCCACCACGTGGTGCTCGCCCGCGAGATCGGCCCACGCGAGATCGAGGCGGTGCGCCGGCTGGGCCTGCCGGCCGTGAGCTTCGAATACCACCACGTCCGCCTCTACCCGAACGGGCCGCTCGCCGCCCACGTGCTCGGCTATGTCGACGTCGACAATCAGGGCCTGAGCGGCGCCGAACGCGCCTTCGACGCGCGTCTGCGGGGGCCCGACCGCGAGCCCGTCCGCCTCGCCTTGGACCTCGCCGTGCAGATGGCGATCGAGGAGGAGCTGGACCGCGCCATCCGCCGCCACCGCGCCAAGGCGGGGGCCGCCATGGTGATGGATGCGCGCACGGGCGAACTCGTCGCCGCCGCCAGCCTGCCCAGCTTCGACCCGCACCAGCCGGCCCGCGCCGACGAGGACGCGCGCAAGGATCTGAACGTCACCCAAACCTTTGAACTCGGCTCCGTCTTCAAGGTGCTGACGGTGGCGGTCGGGCTGGAGAAGGGGGCGATCGGCCTGCACGACCAGTTGGACGCACGCGGCTCGTTGCGCATCGGCCGCCAGACCATCGGCGATTTTCGCCCGCGCAACCGCGTCCTCACCGTGCCGGAAAGCCTGATCCACTCCTCCAACATCGCCAATGCGCGCATCGGCCTGAAGCTCGGCGGCGAGCGCTATCGCGAGTTCGTCGAAGCGATGGGCCTCACCCAGCCGCTCGTGTTCGAGGGCGGGACGACGGCACGGCCGCAGGTGCCGGGCCGGTGGTCCGACATCGCGGTCGCCACCGTCGCCTTCGGCCACGGCCTCGCCATCACGCCGCTGCACTACACCGCCGCCGTGGCCGGCATGCTGACCGACGGCCGGCCGCGCACGCCGACCCTGTTGGCGCAGGATGCCATCCAAGAGCCCGAGGGCGAGCCCGTCTTGAGCCCGCGCGTGGTCGAAGCCATGCGGGGCCTCACCTGGCGCACCCTGCACGACGGCCGCAGCCAGGGCCGGGTCGAAGGCTATTGGGTCGGCGGCAAGACGGGCACCGCGCGCAAGGTGGTCAATGGCCGCTACCAGACCGGCGTGGTCCGCTCGAGCTTCGTTGCCGCCTTCCCGATCGACGATCCCCAATACGTCGTTTTCGCCATGCTCGATGAGCCCAAGGCCGCCGAAGGCCACCCGCGCGACCGGATCACCGCCGGCTGGGTCACCGCCCCCGCCGTCAGCCGCATGGTCGCCCGCATCGGCCCGATCCTGGGTGTGGCACCGAGTTCGCCCGATGCGGCGACCACGCTCGCGGTCTGGAGTGGCCAAACGCCGCCGGTGCGCGCCCAGCTGGAGGGAGGGGCCGATGCGGCTCGCGAGCCTCGTGGCTGAGGAGGCGCGTCTCGTCGGCGACGGGTCGGTCGAGGTGACCGGCCTCTCGGTCGACAGCCGCACCGTGCGCCCCGGCCACCTGTTCGCCGCCTTGCGCGGCACCCGGAGCGACGGCCGCCGCTTCCTGCCCGAGGCGGTGGCGAAGGGGGCCGTGGCCGTGCTCGGCGACCGCAGCCTGGAGCGCGCCGAATTGCCGGTGCCGGCGGTGATCGACGACGATCCGCGCCGCCGCCTCGCCCGCATGGCGGCCCTGTTCTTCCGCCATCAGCCCGCCACCTGCATCGCCGTCACCGGCACCAACGGCAAGACCTCGACCGTGTCGTTCCTGCGTCAGCTCTGGGCAGCCGCCGGGCTGAAAGCAGGAAGCCTCGGCACACTCGGGCTCACCGCACCCGGCTACAAGCCGGGGCCGAGCCTGACCACGCCCGATCCGATCGCCCTGCACGAACTCTTGGCGAACCTCGCGCGTGATGGCGTGCAGCATCTGGCGATGGAGGCTTCCAGCCACGGCCTCGACCAGCGCCGCCTCGACGGCGTCAAGCTGACCGCCGCCGCCTTCTTGAACCTGACCCGCGATCATCTCGATTACCACGGCAGCGAAGCCGCCTATCTCGCCGCGAAATGGCGCCTGTTCGACGTCCTGTTGCCGGCCGGTGCCCCGGCGATCCTGAACGCCGACATGCCGGGGGCGCCGGACCTCGTGGCGCGCGCCCAGGCCCGCGGGCTCGAGGTCGTCACCTTCGGTTGCGGCCCCGCCGACTACCGGCTGGTCGAGCAGGTGGCGGAGCCCGCGGGCCAGCTCCTGACCCTCGATCTCCGGGGCGAGCGCTGCACCGTCCACCTGCCGATCGTCGGCGTGTTTCAGGCGTCGAACCTCCTGGCGGCCTTGGCGCTGGGGCGGACCAGCGGGCTCGACCACGCCGCCATGGTCCAGGCGATCCCGGCCCTCGCGGCACCCGAGGGCCGCATGGAGCGGGTCGGCGTGCATCCAAGGGGGGCCGCCATCTTCGTCGACTACGCGCACACGCCGGATGCACTCTCGGTCGCGTTGCAGGCGCTCAGGCCGCACTGCATGGGCCGGCTCTGGGTGGTGTTCGGTGCCGGTGGCGACCGCGATCCCGGCAAGCGGCCCCTGATGGGGGCAGCAGCGCGCGACCATGCCGATCATGTGGTCGTGACCGACGACAACCCCCGCAGCGAGCCGCCCGCGCTGATCCGCCAGGCCATCCTCCGGGCCTGCCCCGAAGCGTTGGAGATCGGCGACCGGTCAGCGGCGATCCACCACGCGGTCCAGGCACTCGAGGCCGGGGACGTGCTCCTGGTCGCGGGCAAGGGCCACGAGCAAGGCCAGATCGTCGGCGATCGCGTCCTCCCCTTCGATGATACGGCCGTCGTGTCGGCCGCACTGGTCGCACTCGGAGGCCGGCCTTGAGCGGGCTTTGGCAGGCGGACGAGGCCGCCCGCGCCACCGGCGGCACGGCCGAGGGTGGCTGGAGCGCCACCGGTGTGTCGATCGACAGCCGCAGCGTCGCGCCGGGTGATCTGTTCGTGGCCCTGGTCCATGCCCGCGACGGCCACGACTTCGTCGCCGACGCCTTGGCCAAGGGCGCTTCGGCGGCGATGGTGAGCCGCGTGCCCGACGGGGTCGATCCGGCCCGTCTCTTGTTGGTCGGCGATACCCAAGCCGGCCTCGAAGCCTTGGGCCATGCCGGGCGCGCGCGCAGTGCGGCCAGGATCGCGGGCATCACCGGCAGCGTCGGCAAGACCGGCACCAAGGCCGCCCTCGCCCACGGCCTCGCCCAGCAAGGCGAGGTCCACGCCAGCGCCAAGAGCTTCAACAATCAATGGGGCGTGCCGACCAGCCTCGCCCAGCTGCCGCGGAGCGCCGACTACGCCGTGTTCGAAATGGGCATGAACCGGGCGGGCGAGATCGCCCGCCTCACCCGTCAAGTCCGCCCCCACGTGGCGCTGATCACCGCGATCGCGCCGGCGCATTTGGCCTATTTCGGCGACGAAGCGGGCATCGCCCGGGCCAAGGCCGAGATCTTCGAGGGCGTCGAGCCGGGCGGCACGGCGGTCGTGGTCGGCGACAGCATCCACACCCCGCTTCTGCGCAACGCAGCGGCGGCGGCGGGCGTCGAGCGGATCGTCACCTTTGCCACCGATGCCCCGGCCGACTGGCAGGCCCGCCGCCTCGCGGCCGACGCCGCCGGCAGCGAGGTCGAAGCCACCGGCCCGAGCGGGACCTTTCGCTTTCGCATCGGTCTGCCCGGTGCGCATTGGGTCAAGAACGCGCTCGGCATCCTGGCGACGGCCGAAGCCCTCGGCGCCGATGTGGACGCCTTGGCCCAAAGCCTCGCCACGGTGACGGCGGAGCCGGGTCGAGGCCGTCGCCACGTCCTGGCGGTGCCGGGCGGCGAGGTGGTCTTGATCGACGATGCCTACAACGCCAATCCGGCGTCGATGCGCGCCGCGATCGACGTGCTGGCGATGGCCCCCGGCCGCAAGGTCGCAGCCCTCGGGGCGATGAAGGAACTGGGAGCGGGGACGCTCGGCCAGCACGCCGCCCTGGCCGAGCCCTTGCGCCAGGCCGGTGTCGAACTCGTGTTCACGGCCGGTGAGGAAATGACGGCGCTGGCCGGCACGTTGGCCGAGCCGATGCGCGGCGGCCACGGCAGCGGGGCATTGGACCTCGTCGACCAGCTGCGGGCCGCGCTTCGTCCGGGCGACACGCTGTTGGTCAAGGGGTCGCTCGCGAGCGGCATGGGGGCCCTGGTCAAGGCCTTGCTCGAGGGAGGGCAGGGCTGATGCTGTTCCATCTCCTGGTGCCGCTCGCCGCCGAATTCGGCCCCTTCAACGTCTTTCGCTACCTCACCTTCCGCACCGGCGGGGCGATCATGACCGCCTTGCTGATCAGCTTCGTCTTCGGCCCGGCGCTCATCCGCTGGCTGCGCTCGAAGCAGGGCAAGGGCCAGCCGATCCGCGAGGACGG
>RECO01000277.1 GCA_007694015.1 Geminicoccaceae bacterium | reverse complement strand
CCCGCTGGCGCCTCCCCGAAAACGTGCCAGCCGTCCCTTGACGGCTGGCCGGGGGGCCTAGTGCAGCGGCGCAGTCGGACGATTCACGTCCGACCGCGCCAAAGCTGCACGATTCCGTCGAGTTAGTGCACAGGCGCAATCGGAGCAGAACGCTCCGATTGCGCCTGTGCACTAGGGGGCCAAAAGCCCCCTGCTCCTTCATTCTTTTCTTTGTCCCTGCAACGCCTGCCAAACCCGCAAGGGTGTCAGCGGCCGGTCGAGGTGCTCGATCCCCTGTTCTTGGAGCGCGTGGTGAACGGCGTTGAGCAGTGCCGCGACGGCGCCGATGGAGCTGAGTTCGCCGACGCCCTTGGCGCCGAGGAGGCTGTTGGGGCTCGGGGTGGGGCGGAAGGTGACGTCCAGGGGCGGCAGGTCGCCGGCGCGGGGGAGGTAGTAGTCCATCAAGGAGCCGGTGAGGAGCTGGCCCGTCGCGTCGTGGACCAGGGCTTCGCCGAGCGCTTCGCCGATCGACTGGGCGATGCCGCCATGGCCTTGGCCGAGCGCACCGGCCGCGTCGTAGACGCGCCCGATGTCGTCGATGCCGGTCCATTTGGCGACGGTGACGGCACCGGTGTCCGGGTCCACCTCGACCTCGACGGCGTAGCCGCCATTGGGAAAGGTCGTGTGGATGCCTTCGAAGTCGAGCTTGGCCATGCAGGCGGGGCTGTCGTCAGGCTCGTCGAGGGCCGCGAGGTCGAACAGCGAGATGCGGCGGTCGGTGCCTTGGATGGTGAAGGTGCCGCCCGCGTAGACGAGATCGACGGCCGCGGCCTCCAGTTGGTCGGCTGCGCGTTCCCTGGCGCGCTCCAGCATGGCCTGGGCGGTGCGGTGCAGCGTGTTCGCCGCGACCGGCAAGAGGTTGGAGCCACCGGTGCCGCCGCCGATCTCCAGCCAGTCGCTGTCGCCCTGTTCGACGCGGATGCACGCTTCCGGCAGGTCGAGGGCTTCGGCCGCGACGCGCGCCAGGGTGCGGCGGTGGCCCTGGCCCGAATCCTGGCTGCCGGTGCGCACGCGCACGGTCCCGTCGGGCAGGGCCTGGACTTCGCTCCGCTCCAGGATGGTGCCGCCCGTCGCGTGCAGATGAAAGGTGAGGCCGAGCCCTCGTAGACGGCCGGCAGCCGCGCTCGCCGCCTTGCGGGCGGCGAAGCCTTGGACGTCGGCCTCGGCGGCGAGGGCATCGGCGAGGGCCGGGAAGTCGCCGCCGTCATAGGTCTCGCCCATGGCGGTGGCGTAGGGCAGGTCCAGAGGCCGGACCAGGTTGCGGCGGCGCAGCTCGAAGCGGTCGAGACCGAGGTGCAAAGCCGCCACGTCGATCAGCCGTTCCAACGTCGCCACCGTCTCGGGCTTGCCGGCGCCGCGATAGGCGTCGGTGGGCGTGGCGTTGGTGAAGAGGGCGCGCACCCGGTAGTGCAGACCGGGGATGCGGTAGGTGTGGCCGAAGACGCGCACGGCACCCGTGGTCACGATCGAGGGCGAGACGGCGTTGAGGAAGGCGCCCATGTCGGCCAGGGCATCGATGCGGAAGGCGAGAAAGCGCCCCTCCGCGTCGAGGGCCAATGTCGCGCGGTCGACGCGCCCCCGGCCTGGGGCATCGCCTTGAAAACTCTCGCTGCGCGATGCCACCCACTTCACGGTCCGGCCGAGCGTGCGGGCCGCGTGCAGCACCAGCACGTGCTCGGGGTAGGGCCAGATCTTGACGGCGAAGCTGCCGCCGACGTCCTCGGTGACGACGCGGAGTTGGCCGGGCGCCAAGCCCAGGCACGCCGTCATGGCGGTGCGCAGCGAGACGACGCCTTGGCTCGGCGTCCAGAGCGTCAAGCGCCCCGCCGCATCGACCGCGGCGATGGCGCCCCGCGTCTCCATCGGCGCCGGGGCGACGCGCGGGTGCCGCACGGTCAGCTCGACGACGTGGGCGGCCTCGGCCAGCGCCGCGTCGACCACCAGGGGATTGCCCTTGGACCAGCGGAGCGCCGTGTTGCCGGGTGCTTCCGGCCAAAGCTGCGGCGCCGTGGCCTCGGCCGCGCGTTCGACATCGGCGACGGCGGGCAGCGGGTCGAGGTCCAGTTCGATGGCTTCGAGGGCGTCTTGGGCCATAGCGTCCGTGTCGGCGACGACGGCGGCGATGGGTTGGCCGACATAGAGGACCCGTGTCGTCGCCAGCACCGGGCGGCGCGGTTCGACCATGGGCATGCCGTCGTCGCTGCTGACCGGTGCCCGGCAGGCCATTGGGGCGATGCCTGCGGCATCGAGATCGGCGGCGGTCAGCACCAGGCGGACGCCCTTCATGGTCCGGGCGGCGGCGACGTCCAGCTTGGCGATGCGGCCGTGCGCCAGAGGGCTCCGCAGGACGACCAGCCGGAGGGTGCCTTCGGGCTCGCGGTCGTCGACGTAGCGGCCGTGGCCGGTCAGAAATCGGTCGTCGTCGAAGCGATCCATGCCCCTCACCCCCTGCTACGCCACCTCTGTGGCGGCTGGGGGCCCTGGGCTCAAGCGCCGGATCGGCGATGCTGCCGCCACGCCACGGCAAGGCGGGTGGTCAGCATGACGAGCACGGCGGCGGCGAGGCCCACCACCAGCGGGCTCTCGAAGCGCTGCACCATCCAGGCATGGACGATGGCCAAAACAGCGGCCGGCCACACCAGCAGATGCAGCCGCTGCCAGCGGCGGAAGGTGAGGGCCTTCAAGGCGGCGTTGGTCGAGGTCAGCGCCAGCGGCAGCAGCAACAGCAGCGCGGCGAGGCCGAGCTGCAGGTGCAACATGGTCGTCAACTCGGCCCAGATGAACTCCCAAAACAGCCCCTGGTCGAGCCAGGCCCAGATGCCGGCATGGGCCAGGACGTAGGCGAAGCACCAAAGCCCGAGCGGGCGCCGTGCGGCCAGGAGCGGGCGCCAGCGGGAGAGCGCCTGCAAGGGGCCGAGCGCCAGCGTGGCCACCAAAAAGACGAGGCCGAAGCGGCCCGTCTTGTGCAGCACCACCTCGTCGGGGACCACCCCCAGGCCGCCCGTCTGCCACTGCCACAGCAGCCAAAGCCCCGGCAGCGCCCCGCCGAGGGTGACCAGCCAACCGACGAGCTTGCTCATCAGAAGTTCTCGGCGAGGTCCATGCCGGCGTAGAGGTGCGCCACCTCCTCCGCATAGCCGTTGAACATCTCCGTGCGGATGCGGCCGCCGTCGTGCAGCCGGCGCTCGGTCGCCTGGTGCCAGCGGGGGTGGCGCACGGTCGGGTTCACGTTGGCGAAAAAGCCGTATTCGCGCGGCTGGCGCGCCTGCCAGCTGGTGATGGGCCGATCCTCCACCAGTTCGATGCGCACCACCGACTTGATCGACTTGAAGCCGTATTTCCAAGGCACCACCAGGCGGATCGGCGCCCCGTTCTGGTTGGGCATGACCTCGCCGTACATGCCGACCGCCAGGATCGTCAGCGGGTGCATCGCCTCGTCGATCCGCAGCCCCTCTCGATAGGGCCAATCGAGGATGGTGCTGGTCTGGTTCGGCATCTGCTCCGGGTCGTAGAGCGTTTCGAACGCCACGTAGCGCGCGCGCGAGGTCAGGCCCACCGCATCCAAGAGGTCCGCCAAGGGAAAGCCGATCCAGGGGATCACCTTCGACCACGCCTCGACGCAGCGCAGCCGGTAGATGCGTTCCTCCAACGCGAAGCTGGCAAGCAGGTCGTCCAGGTCGAACACGGTCGGCCGCTCGACCTCGCCGGTGACCTCGACGCTCCAAGGGTCGGGGCGCAAGCTGTGCGCCAGCCGCGCCGGGTCGTCCTTGCCGGTGCCGAACTCGAAGAAGTTGTTGTAGCCGGTCGCTACCTCGAAACTGGTCAAGGGTTCGTCGGTCGACCCTGGCCAAGGTGCAGCCGGCGGCAGGCTCCGCGCCCAAGCGAGGCTCGGGACGGCCAAGCCCGCCCCCAAACCCGCCATCAAGCGACGCCGGTTCAGCCACGCCGACTTGGGTGTGATCGCGCTCGGTGGTGGTTCGGGATAGCGGTAGCGAGGCACGCGCACGTCTCCGCATCGACCCCAGGAAGAAAAGAACTAGGGGGCCTTTTGCCCCCTAGGACCCCCCAAAACGTGGCAGCGGCAGCGCCGCTGCCGGGGGGTTCGAGGGGGGACCATCAAGTCCCCCCGCGCCCTTCCCATCGCTCAGGGCAGCGCCGGGATGGTCACGTTCGGCATTTCGCCGGTCAGCGCGTGGAGAAACGCGACGAGGGCTTCCAGGGTTTCGTCGTCGAACTCCTGACCGAGCATTTGGTCGCCCATGAGGTTCACGGCGTCGTGCAGGTTGTCGATGCTGCCGTTGTGGAAATAGGGGTAGGTAACGGCGACGTTTCTGAGGGTTGGCGTGCGGAAGTGGTAGCGGTCGGCCTCGTCACCGGTGACGACGAAGCGGCCGAGATCGGTCGGGCCGGGCAGATCGAAGCGGTGGAACAGACCGTCCGCCAGGTTGGGGCCGTGGTGACAGGCGACGCAGCCATTGTCGACGAAGGCCTTCATGCCGTCGACCTGCTGGTCGGTCATGGCACCGCGGTCGCCGCGCAGGAAGCGGTCGAAGGGCGAGTTGGGGGTGTTCAGGGTCCGCTCGAAGCTGGCGATGGCGAAGGCCACGTTTTGGGCGTTGATCGGGTTCTCGTCGTCGGGGAAGGCGCGGGCGAAGTGCTCGACGTAGATCGGGAACTGCTCGATGCGCTCGAGGGCTTCGTCGAGGTCCATGGCCATCTCGTCGGCGGCCTGGATCGGGCCGAGCGCCTGGCCTTCGAGGTCGGGCTCGCGGCCGTCCCAGAACTGTGAGGTGAGGAAGCCCGAATTGAGCACGGTCGGCGTGTTGCGCAGGCCGATCTGGCCTTCGTGACCGGTGCCGCGCGGCAGGCGGTCGGTCCAGCCCAGGGCCGGATTGTGGCAGGTGGCGCAGCTGATCACGCCGCTGGAGGAAAGCCGGGGCTCGAAGAAGAGCATCTTGCCGAGTTCGACCTTCTCCGGGGTCAACGAATTGTTGGCCGGGATCGGCGGCAGGGCCGGCAGCGGCTCGAACTGGTCGAGGTAGAACTGCAGCTCGTCGTCATTGGCCATGGCCGCACCGGCGGCGAACAGGGCAGCGCCGAGCGACACGGCCAGCGTCTTGGCGAGGGTGGATGGCATCGGTTTTCCTCTAATTCCCGCAGTCGGGTGCGCTCCGGCTCCTGCCCGAACGCCTGGCCACCGAGATAGACGACGGCATCCCCGTCTGGAATTGATCCTAGTCAAAGACGCCCAAGGCCTTTCGGGCATCACCGAATGGGCGTAATTGGCCGACGGGCTGACGCTTTGCGGGGGACTGGCGGCCGGGGCGGGGGCGACCCGCCCGCGCCGTGCTCGAGGGTGAGGGCCGGAGGCCATGACCGAGACGATCCGGGTTCGACCCCCGCAAGACGGCGACGATGCCGGGTTGGCCCGGCTCTACCCTCGGGCTTTTCCGGGCGAAGACCTGCTGCCGTTGGTGATGCGGCTGCACCGCGAGGTGCCGGGACTGGTGGCGTTGGTAGCGTGCGCAGGCGAGGCGGTGGTCGGCCACGTCGCCTTCACACCATGCTTTGTCGGCGCGCGGTCCGAAGGCGTTGCCCTGCTCGGCCCACTCGCCGTCCAGCCGGCGTGGCAAGGGCGCGGCATCGGCAGCAATCTCGTCCGCCGCGGTCTCGCAGCCTTGCGGGCAGAGGACGTCGCTGCCGTGCTCGTCCTGGGCGATCCCGCCTATTACGGCCGCTTCGGCTTTGGCGCCGAGACGCGGATCCTGCCGCCCTACGACCTGCCGCCCGAATGGCGCGATGCCTGGCAATCGCTGGGCTTGCGGCCGGTTCCTGCCCCTTTGGCGGGCCGGCTGAGCCTGCCACCGCCATGGCAGGCCCCCGCTCTCTGGGCGCCTTGAAGCCGGCGCTCAGCTCTCGGCGGCGAAGGCCAAGGTTTCCTCGACCGGGACGTGGAGCGTGATGCGTTCGCCGATCACGGCACGGCTAGGTGCCACCAGGGTCAACCGGGCGCCGTCGCAGTCCACCACGAGCCGCCAATGCCGCCCCTCGAAATGGGCCTGCAGCACCGTGCCGGGCAGCCGGTTCCAGCCGGGCTCGGTTGCGGGTTGCAGCCGGATCGCGGCCGGATCGACGAACAGCCGCACGGCCTGGCCGGGTGCGAGCGGCGTGGCCGGCAAGCGCACGCCGAGGCTGTGTTCGGCGATCCGCACCTCGCCCAGCCGCCCGTTCATCACCGTGAGCGTGGCCGGCAGGTCGCCGTCGAAGCCGGCGAGCCGCGCCACCCAGGCGGAGCCGGGCTGCGCGAACAGGGCTTCGGGCGTGCCCTGTTCGACGACGCGGCCAGCCCGCAGCACGATGATCCGCTGCGCCAGGGTGCAGGCTTCGACCGGGTCGTGGGTGACGTAGAGGGCGGTCGTGCCGAGGCGCTGAAACAAGGACGCCAGTTCCTGGCGCATGTCCTGGCGCAGCTGCACGTCGAGGTTGGAGAGGGGCTCGTCGAGCAGCAGCAAGTCGGGGTCGGTCGCCAGTGCCCGGGCGATGGCGACGCGCTGCTGCTGCCCGCCCGACAGCTCCGCCGGGTAGCGCTGGGCCAGGTGCTGGATGCGCAGCATGGAGAGCAGCTCGCCCACCGTTTCGCGGATCAACGGCTCCGGCTGCCGCCGCGCCCGGAGGCCGTAGCCGATGATCCGATCGACCCGCATGTGCGGCCAGAGCGCGTAGTCCTGAAACACCATGTTGACGTGCCGGGCTTCGGGCGGCACGTGCACGCCATCGCCCGCGACCAGGCGCCCGAGCAGGCGGATGCTGCCGGCGTTGGGCCGCTCCAGGCCGGCGACGAGGCGGAGCAGGGTCGACTTGCCGCAGCCCGACGGCCCGAGGATCGAGAGCACCTCGCCCTCCGCGAGGTCGAGGTCGAGCGCATCGAGCACCGGTGTCGCGCCGAAGGCCTTGGTCAGCCCGCGCACCTCCAAGACGTTCATGCGGGCCTCCCGGCGCCGATCCTGACGAAGCGGTCGAACAGCACCTGGACGGTGACGATGGCGGCGATGGTGAGGCCGGCGGCGATCACCGTCGACGCGGTCGACAGGCCGAACTCGCCTTGTTGGAACTGCCGGTTGATGGTGACGGGGATCACCTCGAAGCCCGGCGGCCGCAAGAGCGAGCTGATGGCGAGGTCGAACACCGACGTGCCGAACGCCGCGAGCGTCGCCGAGAGGATGGCCGTGGCGAGCAGCGGCAACAGGATGGTGAGCAGACGCCGCGGCAGGCCGGCACCTTGCAGGGCCGCCGCCGCGAGGAAGCTCGGCGGCACCTGAGCGAGCGCGCCGAGCAGCACGCGCACGGCGATCGGCACCGCCCCGGCGATGGCCGCGAGCACCAGAATGGCCGGGTGGCCGTAGAGGCTGAGCCCCAGATCGTCCAGCCAGCGCTGGTTCCAGACGAAAATGGTGCCGACGCCCAGGATCACGCCAGGGACCGCCAGCGTCGTGGTGCAGGTCACGTCGATCAGCGTCCTGAGCCGGGTCTGCCCGAGCGTGAGGAGGTAGGCGGCGGCGAGGCCTAGGACGATGCTCGCCAGCCCCGCGAGGGCGGCGATGGTGAAGGAGTTCGCCAAGCTCTCACGCAACCGCGACCCTGGGCTCAGCGTGGCGGCGTAGTGGGCGAGGGTGAGGTTGTCCCAAACGAAGCCGGCGCCGATGCGGTCCATGAACGAAACCGCAACGCTGGTACCCAAGGGCAGACCGATGGCGATCAGCAAAAAGACGACCGTCACGGCGGTGCACAGCCAGGCGTGGCGCGGCACCGCCGGCTCGCTCGGCCGGGCGCGGGCGGTGAGGAACTCGTAGAAGCCCGTCCGCACGATCCAGACGTGCAGCGCCACGGCCACGGCCAGAATGCTGATCAGGTAGAACGAGAGCACGCCCGCGAGGTCGAAGCGGATCGGCGCCTGGTTGATCGCCGTGTAGATCGTGTAGGGCAGGGTGGGGAAGCGGTAGGTGGTGGCGAGTGCTGCCGGCAGGCCGAAATCGCCGATGGTGTCGACGAACACCAGCACCATCCCCGCCAGGATGGCCGGCACCAACAAGGGCAGCCGCACGGTGAAGAAGACGCGCACCGCTCCCGCCCCGCACAGCCGTGCCGCATGGCCGAGATCGGCCACGTTCCAGCGCAGGGCCGCACTCATGGTGAGATAGGCAAAAGGGTAGGTCTTGAGGCTCATCACGAGGATCAGCCCGGTCGGCGAAAAGACCAGATCACTGACCCAAGCCGCGCCCAGAAGCTCGGGCGCGATGCCGCCGCGGGCCGCGAACAGCACCCAGCCCTGGGCGACGATGAACGACGGCATGATCAACAAGGCCCAGGCCGCGGTGTCGAGCGTGCGCGCCAGGGGAAAGCGGTAGCCGTGCCGCAAAAGCGCCAGGGCGCAGCCGAGTGCGGTGCCGAAAATCGCCGTACCGCCGGCGAGGGTGAGCGAATTGTAGAGCGAGACCCGCCAGAGCCGGCGCTCGAACAGCTCCAAAAGATAGCCGAAGCCCTGAAACGTCCGGTCGCCGTAGAACAGGCCCGGCACGAACGCCTGCACCACGACCGCGCCCAACGGCGCTGCGATCAGGACGAACAGCGCGACCGTGACCAGCCAGGCCAGCACCCCGTCCGCATCGGGCCTGAGCCTCAGCCCGAGGCGAATGCGGCCGCTGCGGACGGGGAGGGGGACGCTCGCCAAGGCGTCAGCGCACCGCCTGGTCGGCGAACCAGTTCTTGATCAGGGCTTCCATGTCGGCGGCGAAGCCGGCGGGGGCGATGTGGTAGGCCACGCCCTCGGGGCCGTCGGGCTTCGGCGTCACACCCTCGACGGAGGCCAGGAACCAGCCGTCATTGCCGGCGTTGTCGGTCAGGAACTGCTGGGTTTCCGGCCGCAACATCCACTCGATGAATGCCTCGGCCGCCTCCATACGAGTGGTTTCCGCCTGGATGGCGACGCCGCGCGAGGAGGCGGGCGCACCGCCATAGGGCCAGACGATCTCGACCGGCACGCCGTCGGCCGGCATCTGGTAGGCGTTGGGCGAGGAGATCAACGCGAGGTCGATCTCGCCGGCACTCAGCGCCCGGCGCACCGGGCCGTTGGTGCGGAAGACGCGCAGATCGTTGTCGAGGATGGCGGTCCAAAAGGCTTGCGCTGCGTCCGGCCCCAGCGCGTGGAAGAACCAGGCAACGCACGGATAGGCCGGGGCCGCCACCGCCGGGTCGGCCTGACCGATGCGGCCCCGGAAGCGCTCGTGCGTCAAATCGCCGAAGCTGGTCGGCGGCGTGTCGACGCGGTCGGTGCGGTAGGCGATGACGCACGACGCCTGGGCGCCCGCCGGGAACCACGCCAGCGTTTCGGGCAAAAGGTCCTGCGCGAATGGGGTGAGGTTCTCCAGGCCCTTCGGCTCGAAGCCGCGGCGCAGCTGGCCCTCCGCGTCCAACCGGTGCAACGAGCCCACCCCGTCGAACAACAGCACGTCCCAGCGCGGATTGCCCCGCTCGGCGGCGATCCGCGCCAACAGATTGCCGCCGCTCTCCTGGATCACCTGGATCTCGAAGCCGGTGTCGGCGGTGAACCGCTCGCCGATGATGTCCTCGAAGTCGTTGGTGTAGAGCACCAAAGGCTCGGCCATGGCGGCGCTCGGCAGGCTGGCGGCCAAGGCGATGGCCAAGGCGGGAAGGGCACGCTGCGGCATCGACACTCTCCTGATGGTCGTGCCCCGGATGCCAGCTGGAGATGATAGATTGATGACGGCCATCGGCGCGCCTTCGGCGTTGCGGTGTGGGCGCCGACGGGGCATCACGGGGCCGGCTGACGACGTCGTGCAACGGGAGGACCGAGATGCGCAGCTTTTGCGGCGCCGCCCTGGCGGGTGCCTTGCTTTGGGGGGGGGCGGTCTCGGCCGGTGAGCCCGTCCGCATCGGCGAGCTGTTCAGCTACAACGCCATCGCCGCCTTCGCCCTGCCCTACCGTCAGGGCTGGCAGCTGGCCCAGGAGGAGATCAACGCCGCCGGCGGCGTGCTCGACGGCCGACCCTTGCAGATCATCAGCCGCGACGACGGCGGCACCACGGGCGATGCCGTCCGCGTCGCCGAGGACCTGGTCAGCCGCGAGAACGTCGAATTCCTGTTCGGCACCTTCTTCTCGAACATCGGCTTGGCGGTGGCGGACTTCGCCAACCAGCGCCGGATGCTGTTCCTCGCCACCGAACCCCTGACCGACGCTCTGAACCTGGAAGGCGGCAACCGCTTCACCTTCCGCATCCGCCCCTCGACCTTCATGCAGACCTCGATGCTGGTCGACGAGGCGGTGGAACTGGGTGCCACCCGCTGGGCCATCGTTGCCCCCAACTACGAATACGGCCAAGCCGCCGCCGCCGCGTTTCGCCGCCTCGCCGCGGAACGCCTGCCGGGTGCGGAGATCGTCGTCGAGCAGTTCCCCACCCTCGGCCAACTCCAGGCGGGGCCGACCATCGCCGCCATCGAGCGCGCCCGGCCGGACGCCATCTTCAACGCCCTGTTCGGCGCGGACCTCGCCCGCTTCGTGCGCGAAGGTGCGATCCGCGGCACCTTCGAAGGCCGCCACGTCTTGAGCCTTTTGACCGGCGAGCCCGAATACCTGATCCCGCTCGGCGACGAGGCGCCCGAGGGCTGGATCGTAACGGGTTACCCCTGGGACCAGATCGACACGCCCGAGCACCGGGCCTTCGTCGAGGCCTACATGGCGGCCTATGGCGACACGCCGCGGCTCGCCTCGCTGCTCGGCTACGTCTCGGTGCTGATCATCCGCGACATGCTGGAGGAAGCCGGCTCGACCGACACCGAAGCCATGATCGCCGCACTGGAGCGCATCGCGGTGGCCACGCCGCAGGGACCGATCAGCTTCCGCGCCATCGACAACCAGGCCACCGCCGGTGCCTGGGTCGGTCGCATCGCCGTCGAGGAGGGGCGGGGCCGCATGGTCGATTGGGTCTACAAGCCCGGCCCCGACCACTTCCTCCCCGAAGACGAGGTCCTGGCCGTCCGCCAGGACTGAGGCCGACAGCACCGCATGGAGCCGAGCTTCGTTCTCCTGCAGGCGCTGAACGGTCTCACCACCGCCAGCACCCTGTTCCTCACGGCCGTGGGCCTCACGATCATCTTCGGCGTCACCCGGATCGTGAACTTCGCCCACGGCTCGTTCTACATGCTGGGCGCCTATGTCGCGATCACGCTGGCCGGCACGCTGATGGCCGTGCTGCCCGGTGCGCTCGGCTTCTGGACCGCCATCCTGCTCACGGCCCTGCTCGTCGGCGTCATCGGCGTCATGGTCGAGGTGACGCTTCTCCGCCGCATCTATCAGGCACCGGAACTCTTCCAACTCCTCCTCACCTTCGGCCTGGTCCTGGTCTTTCAAGACCTCGTCAAGATGATCTGGGGCCCGGAAGACATCCTCGGGCCCAGAGCACCCGGCCTCGCCAGTTTCGTCGTCATCCTCGGCTACCGCTTCCCGCAATACGATCTCCTGTTGATCGCCATGGGCCCGATCGTCCTGGTCGCCTTGTGGCTCCTCTTCC
>RECO01000266.1 GCA_007694015.1 Geminicoccaceae bacterium | reverse complement strand
TCGCCAAGCTCTCCTCCGGCTCGCGCATCGTGAAGGCCTCCGACGACGCCGCCTCCCTCGCCGTCGGCACCAAGCTCCGCGCCGATGTCACCGCCCTGAAACAAGCCGCCACCAACGCCAGCCAGGCCTCCTCCTTGCTCCAGGTCGCCGATGGCGCCATGTCGCGTATTGCTGATGCTTTGATCCGAATGAAATCCCTCGCCACGCAGGCGCAGTCGACCGTGCTGTCCGACACCGAGCGCGGCTACCTCGACCAGGAATTCGGAGCGATGGAGGAGCAGATCGACTTCATCGTCAAGTCGACCCGCTTCAACGACGTCTCCATCATCTCCGGCGCCATGGGCACCAACTTCACCACGGGCGCTGGGGTCGGCGTGAGTACCGGCGTCACCGTCCGCGCCACGGGCGGACTGACCGACGGCGATACCTTCGAACTTTCGTCGGTCGCTGCGACGGGTCTCGTGACCCTGACCAACACCGTCACCAACGAGGTTCAGACCAAGAACCTCGGCGCCGGCACGCTGACCGCCAACTTCAGCGGCACCATCGCCTTCGAGGCGCTCGGCATCTCGTTCGACTACGACGGCGTCGATCTCAGCGCAGACCTTGATGCTGCGCCGAACACCGTCACTGTGGTTCATGGCCCGGACGGGCAGGGGGCTGCCACCTTCCAGGTTGGTGTCGATGCCGTCAGCGACGTCGTGACGGTGAACCTCAAGAGCAGCGACGCCGCCGCTTTGGACGTGGACGGCCTCAGCATCGCCACCACCGCCGGGGCGATTGCCGCGAGCACGGCTTTGGACGATGCCATCAAGACGGTGAACGCGGAACGCGCAACGCTCGGTGCGGCCATGTCCCGGATCGAGAAGATCGGCGAGAACATCGCCACCACCATGGAGAACCTGGACGCGGCGCGGTCGATCCTGATGGACGTCGACGTCGCCGAGGAAATGACCAAGTTCACCACCAACCAGGTCATGACCCAGGCCGCCACCGCCATGCTCGCCCAGGCCAACCAGCTCCCGCAAAACCTCATGCGCTTGCTGCAGTAACGGCAGCTTTCCTCAGCTAGTTTTCAGCCATAGGCGACCGCCCGCACGTCCGTGCGGGCGAAGTCGTCACGCTTGAACAGAAGCGCTTCACCCGCCGTTTGCGCCAATGCGTAGGCGAAGCAGTCCCCAAAATTGAGCGCCGCCGGGTGTCGGCCCTTGCCATATTGCCGAAAGGCGCCAACCGCGGCGCGGGCCTGCTCCACGGTGACCGGGATCACGTCCACCCCCGTCTCCGCGACGAAGTCGCGGAGCCAGTCCCCGCCGGCGGCGCCGAAGCGCGCCTCCAGCACGATGCCCGCCTCGACGAAATTTGCTGCCGACAACAGGCGCGGCTCGTTCGTGGCGAGGGCGTCCAGAAAGTCACCGGTTTCCGGCTCGCCGCAGGCGATGGCCACCAGCACCGACGTGTCGAGCACCATCAGCGCGGCAAGCCCCGTTCGTCATAGCCGATGATCGCGTCGGCCGACCGGTCGTCGTACACCGGCAAGCGCCGCGCCCGATGGGCCAGGGCTTCCAGCCTTTGCCGCAAATCATGGCTGCGGCCACGCCGCTCGGCCTCGCGTGCCAACCGCTCGCGCAGTGCCACGGTCACGCTTTCGGTGAGGCTCTCGCCCGTCAGCTTCGCCAGCGCACGCGCCAGCCGGTCAGCCTCGGGGTCATCAATGCTCAGTGCCATCTGCGCACCCCGCCCACAACCACAACACCAGTGCGATTTCTGAAGCAGCGGCGTGCCAGCCCCGACCGCACGGCCATCGCCTTCTGCAAGTCCACCCTCGCCGTCTCTCTAGCGCCCTGCATCGAAACCACCCAGATGCGTGAGCATGCCGCGCTGCGCCCTGCGCGCCAAGCGCCATGCAGCTTTGTCCCGTCAGTCCGATCTCTTGGCGCTCCGCTAGGAATTTGGGCCGATATCTGCTACCCTTCAACCTGCTTTTTGGAACCCGTCCATCATCGACCAACGCGCCCGCGGGCCAGGCGCGGCTGCGCGCAAAAAAACGGTTTTACAAAACGAACTGTCCCACCCCACTTTCGTTCTCGCTCAGAGAGTTAGCCTGGGTAAAACCCGGATTATGACAAATATCGCTGGGTGAATGCGAGCCCGCCTGCCGCCTTAACGTTTTCTTAACCCCTCGCGGTTAGGGTGAGGGGTACTCGGCAACGTATGCCGGGGGCCGGAAGTGAGCCGGCATTCTCCTTCAAGTAGAAGGCACATCACCATGTCCATGACCTTTGCCACCAACGCCGCCTCCAACTCGGCGATGAACTACCTCCAGCGCAACAGCTCGGCCCAAGCCTCCTCCATCGCCAAGCTCTCCTCCGGCTCGCGCATCGTGAAGGCGTCGGACGACGCCGCCTCCCTCGCTGTCGGCACGAAGCTGAAGGCCGACGTGACCGCCCTCAAGCAGGCCGCCACCAACGCCTCGCAAGCCTCCTCCTTGCTCCAGGTCGCCGATGGCGCCCTCAGCCGCATCAGCGACACGCTGATACGGATGAAATCCCTCGCCACGCAGGCGCAGTCGACCGTGCTGTCCGACACCGAGCGCGGCTACCTCGACCAGGAATTCGGAGCGATGGAGGAGCAGATCGACTTCATCGTCAAGTCGACCCGCTTCAACGACGTCTCCATCATCTCCGGCGCCATGGGCACCAACTTCACCACGGGCGCTGGGGTCGGCGTGAGTACCGGCGTCACCGTCCGCGCCACGGGCGGACTGACCGACGGCGATACCTTCGAACTTTCGTCGGTCGCTGCGACGGGTCTCGTGACCCTGACCAACACCGTCACCAACGAGGTTCAGACCAAGAACCTCGGCGCCGGCACGCTGACCGCCAACTTCAGCGGCACCATCGCCTTCGAGGCGCTCGGCATCTCGTTCGACTACGACGGCGTCGATCTCAGCGCAGACCTTGATGCTGCGCCGAACACCGTCACTGTGGTTCATGGCCCGGACGGGCAGGGGGCTGCCACCTTCCAGGTTGGTGTCGATGCCGTCAGCGACGTCGTGACGGTGAACCTCAAGAGCAGCGACGCCGCCGCTTTGGACGTGGACGGCCTCAGCATCGCCACCACCGCCGGGGCGATTGCCGCGAGCACGGCTTTGGACGATGCCATCAAGACGGTGAACGCGGAACGCGCAACGCTCGGTGCGGCCATGTCCCGGATCGAGAAGATCGGCGAGAACATCGCCACCACCATGGAGAACCTGGACGCGGCGCGGTCGATCCTGATGGACGTCGACGTCGCCGAGGAAATGACCAAGTTTACCACCAACCAGGTCATGACCCAGGCCGCCACCGCCATGTTGGCCCAGGCCAACCAGCTCCCGCAAAACCTCATGCGGCTCCTGCAGTAACCTGACCGAAAGGGACGTGGGCTAACCTGCCCACGTCCCGCCTTCTTCCCGAGGACCGGACCGATGACCTTGCTCGACCCTTCGCTGAAGGCCCCGGCCCTGCCTCCGCCCCGCCCCACCAGCGCGGCCGAGGTCAAAGCCGCGCCCAAGCCCACCGAAGCCGAACCCAAGCCGTTGGAACTGCCGACGGTCGAAGCCGTCCAAGCCGCCTTCAAGGCCCTCTCCAGCTCCAAGAGCCTCGAGATCAGCTCCTTCCACGATGAAGGCACTGGCCGCTACGTCGTCCGCGTCGCCGACCGCGACAGCGGCCGCATCCTCATCCAAACACCGCCCGACGACCTCTTGCGCTTTTTGGCCTCCGCCCCCTCGCTCGATCCGCCGCCCACGCTGATCGACGCCTGAGAGACCCCCGATGACCGACGCCCTCGGCCTTGGCAGCCTCAACATCGACCCCAACACCAACCGGGTCCGAATGAACGCCATGAGCTCGGGCATCGACACCGGCGCCCTCGTCGAAGCCCTCACCGACGCCAAAAAAACCCCGGCCATCCGCCTCGAGCGCAACATCGAAGTCGGCGAAGCCAAAATCGCCGCTTACCAGGACCTCCGCACCGTCCTCGGCGCCATGCAGAACGCCCTGGACGGCCTGCGCAACCCGCCCGGTTTCAACAGCATCGACAACAATCTGTTCGAGAAGAAGGAAGCGTACTTCTCCTCGAACACCGGCGTCCAGCCCCACACCCTGCTCGGCATCCAAACCACCAACCGCGCCGAGCTCGGCCGCTTCGACCTCGAAATCACCTCGCTCGCCACCGGCCACAAGGTGATGAGCCACAGCATCGCCGACCGCGCCGCCCCGGGCCTCCAGGACGGCACCCTCACCATCGGCCTGGGCTCGGGTGAAACCGCCGACATCGCCGTCACCGAAGGCATGACCCTCGGCCAGCTCCGCGACGCCATCAACACCCAAAGTGCCACCACCGGGGTGCGCGCCTCCATCCTCCAAGTCGCCGAAGGCGACCACCGCCTCGTCCTCACCGGCCAAAAAACCGGCACCGGCCAAGACATCGTCGTCACCGGCGAGGCTGCGAACGTCGCGCTCCTCGGCCTGGGCGAGCCCACCAACCAGCTCAGCGCCGCCGCCAACGCCGAGTTCTTCGTCGACGGCATCCCCGCGAGCCGCCCCACCAACACCATCACCGACCTCTATTCGGGCCTCACCATCGACCTCTACCAGGCCGACCCCAACACCAAGATCACCATCGAGGTCGAGCCCAGCTACGGCGCCGCCCGCGACCAGCTCTATGAGTTCGTCGACGCCTACAACACGCTCCGCGACCTCATCGACAGCCAAAACCTGGTCGTCGGCGAAGGCGGCGTCGACCGGGTGGCTTCGCCCCTCTTCGGCGACAGCCTGCTCCGCTCGCTTGGCCAGTCGCTGGGGCTCGCCGTCGGCGGCTCGGTGGCGGGGCTCGGCGCTGCCCCCTCCACCCTCGGCCAGCTCGGCATCACCATGGGCCGCGACAACCGCCTCGAGATCGACGGCGCCAAGCTGGACCAGATGCTCCTGACCGATCCTTCGGCCGTCCGCCGCGTCTTCGAGTTCGACGCCCAAATCTCCAGCCCCGACCTCGCCATCTTCCGCCGCCCCGCGAGCCTGCCCTCGAACAGCTTCACCATCGAAAAAGACGCCGGCGACTGGCTCTTGAAGGACGGCACCAACACCTTGGTTCTCGAAGCGACCGGCAACACGCTGCGTGCTCCCAAGGGCAGCGCCTATGACGGCCTCACCCTCTTCTACGTCGGCCAGGGCGACCCCACCGAGCCCATCACCATCACCGCCACCCAAGGCCTCGCCGACCGTCTCCACGGCCTCCTCGAGCGCGCCGTCGGCCTGGTCGACGGCTCCATCGACCGGGCCATCGAGGGCACCGAGCAGCAGATCGACACCTGGCGCAAGGACATCGAGCGCATCAACGCCCGCGCCGAAGCCTATCGCGACGTCTTGATCGAACGTTTCGGTCGTTTGGAAACCGCTCTTTCACTTTCCGAGTCCATGCTGAAGCACGTCCGGACCCAAACCGACGCGATGTTCGCTCGGAACTAGGGCCGATCAGGGCAGAGGAGCTTCGATGTACGCGGCCAATCGCAGGGACCAGGCAGCCCAAGCCTACGCCCAAGGTGCAGCCACCATGCCCCCCACCCTGCTGCTCGTGCAGGTCCACGACGGCATGGTCCAAAAGCTGCGCCAAGTCCGCAGCGCCATCCAGGACGACCGCATCGAAGACCGGGTGACCGAAAGCTTGAAGGTCGCCAACGTCATCGAGGCCCTGCACCTCGCCCTCGACACCGAGCGCGGCGGCGAAGTCGCGGCCAATCTGGCCCAGCTCTACGGCTACTTCATCGGCCGCATCCAGGCCCTCAACCTGCAGAACGACCCGGCCATCTGCGACGAGCTGATCGCCCGCCTGTCCGAACTGCGCCAGGGCTGGCAAGGCGCCATGCACCAAGCCGCGCCCCCGGCCACGGACAACCTCTCCGCCTGACCGCTCAGCCGGGGCGAAAGCCCGCGCAATAGTCGTGGTCCTCGGGCTGCGCCCGCGGCGTGAACCAGACATAGTCGTGGTCGAACACCTCGTCCGGCACGTCCGTCCAAGCCGCCCGCACCTCGATCAGCCCGAGACTCACCACCGTCGCCTCCGGCCGCAGCCGCGCCAGCTTCACCGGCACGCCCGCGCTGTTGGCGGCATGCGCATTGCCCGTGATCAACACCCCCTGGCCCGTGCCGCTCAACAGGGCCAACCGCTCGGCCATCCGCGCATCCCGCGCCCGCTGGATCGCCACCATCGCCGCCGCCCGCTCGCCCAAGGGGTGGCCGCAATGCACCGCCACCATCAGCGCCTCCCGCGCCGCCTGGTCGTCGGCTTCCAGCGGCTGATCGAGCCCGGTTGCGACGCGAAAGTCCCGGTCCAGCGCCGCCAAACCCTCGCGAAAAATCAAACCGATGTCGGCTCTCGGCAGATTGGCGGCAACGAGCGTAGCGCCATGGCGGTGCGTCGCCTCGACGATCGGCTCGAACCACGCCCATGGTCCCCAGCCGAGCTCCTCCCACCCCACGGCCGCCGCCAGCTCATCCATGTCACCATCGCCGGCGAGCCCTTCGGTCAACGCCGCCTGACGGTCGGTCGGCAACATCTCGACCGCCACCGCCCGCAGCCGACCGAACGCCCCGAGGCGGTCGACCAGCTCCGCCTGAATGGCGTGATGCCGCGCATTGTCGTGCTTCTCCCCCAACAGCACGAAATCCGCCTCCGCCAGCCGCGCCTCCAGCGCCGCCCGCTCGATCACCTGCCCGCTGCGCACGTCCACCACCACGTCCACCAACGGATGGTCGTCGAGCCACGCGTCCGCCGACGCCTGGCCGGCCACGAGCATGAAGGCGGCAACGACGCTGCAACGCATGATGGCGCTCCTCCGCAAAGCCAAGCTCACCATGTCGCCCGGTGCCGTGCGCCGACAAGGGCCACGCCAAAGGACCAATCGCCGAGCCCGCCTGCAGCCATTAGGTGGATGACCGTTCGGACCCCTATGCCGGAGGCGGTTTGTCCCTCGATCTGCTCCTCGTCGGCCTGACCTTGGGTCTCGCCTCGTCGGTCCACTGTCTCGGCATGTGCGGCGGCATCACCGCCGCCTTGGCCAATGCGGTGCCCGCCCGCATCCGCCAAAACCCATGGCGCCTCAGCGCGCATCTTCTGGCCATCCACGGCGGTCGCATCACGAGCTATGCCCTGGCCGGGGCGGTAGCCGGCGTGGTCGGCGCCGGTGCCGTCGCCGCCATCAGCCAGCCCGATGCCCTGGTGGTGCTACGCTATGCCGCCGCCGCCTTTCTCATCGCCATCGGCTTCACCGTCGCCGGCTGGCTGCCGCTGACCGACCGGCTCGGCAAGCTGGCACTGCCGGTCTGGGGGCAGCTGCAACCCAGGCTGCACCGCCTGGCCCCCGGCGGCCCGGGTTCCATCGCCTATGGCCTCGTCTGGGGCTGGCTTCCCTGCGGCATGGTCTACGCGACCCTCTTTTACGCCGTCTTCGCCGCCTCGGCCCTGGGTGGTGCAGGCGTCATGCTCGCTTTCGGCCTCGGCACGGTTCCAGCCCTTCTGGCGCTGGGGCTCGCCGCCGGCCGGCTGCGCCTCGCCCCGACCCACGCCTTCTGGCTGCGCCAGCTGATGGGCACCCTGCTCGTCGCCACGGCGCTGCTCAGCGTGTGGTTCGGCGGACCCGACGGCCCCTTCTGCCACTGAGCCCTTCCCCCGTTCGAACGGCCGTGCTTCCGTAAGCCGAAGAACTCGTGGGGGAGGCCAAATCGTGCAACGGATCGCGGTCGAGGAATTGACCGGCCTGGTGACGGCGTTGTTCAGCGCCAAAGGGGCCAGCCATGGGGAGGCCCAGGACGTCGCCGCCTCGCTGGTCGGCGCCAATCTGACCGGCCACGACAGCCACGGCGTGGTGCGTGTGCCGCGCTACCTCGACTGGATCGACGACGGCACGCTGCGCCCCGGCCGCGAACTCGACCTCGTCACCGACGGCGGCGTGTTCGTTCTGGCCGATGGCGGCCACGGCTTCGGCCAGACCCTCGGCCGGCGCATCGTCGACCTCGGCATCGACCGGGCCAGCACCCATGGCGTGGCGATCACCGCACTCCGCCGCTCGGGCCATATCGGCCGCATCGGCGAGTGGGCCGAGCGCGCGGCTGCAGCCGACCTCGTCTCGATCCACTGCGTCAACGTCCACGGCAGCGTGCTGGTGGCGCCGTTCGGCGCGCGGGAGAAGCGCTTTTCCACCGCCCCCTTCGCCGTCGGCGTCCCGCAGCCCGACGCCCCGCCGCTGATCCTCGACTTCGCCACCTCGTTGGTGGCCGAGGGCAAGGTGTTGAATGCGTTCAAGGGCGGCAAAGCGCTGCCGGCCGACTGCATCATCGCCACCGACGGCCAACTGACCGACGATCCGTGCGCCTTCTACGGCACGACCGACCGCAGCGTGGTGCCCGTGACCGCTAAAGCCCCTGGCGCCCTCGTCGCCATGGGCCTGCACAAGGGCTCGGGCCTCGCCTTCATGATGGAGCTGCTCGGCGGTGCTTTGACCGGCGGCGGCACCTGCGGCCCTGACAAGACGCCGGTCGCAAACGGCATGTTGTCGATCTACCTCGACCCGCACCGGCTCGACCCGGCGAACGACTTTCATGGTGAGGTCGCCCGTTTCGTCGCCTGGGTCCGCGGCGCTGCCCCCCGCCCGGGGATCGATGAGGTGCTGGTGCCGGGCGACGCCGAGCGCCGGCTCAGGCTGGAGCGCACCGCCGAAGGCGTGCCCCTGCCCGTCGAAGTCTGGCGCGGGTTACAGAACGCAGCGCAGCGCCTCGGCGTGCGCTGAACCTCAGTCCGCCCGCCGCGGCGGCACGATGGCAATTCCCACCTTGCCCTCGGGCGTGTCGAACTCCGCCACGTGCATCCCGACGAAGCCCCAGCCGTCGGCCGTCCGCATCAGCAAGGGGCTGCCGGACCGGCCTGGGCCGGTCCCGTCGCGGCATTGGAAGGTGAAGACGGTGCCGCCCATGCCGATTTCCAAGGGCCAGCATGGACCATCGGCCGGCGCCGCGTTGGGTCCGCCGCGACCCGGGCCGAGCTTGGTAAGGGGCGCGGTCCGGCTGGCCGTGACCAAGCCCGCCCGGCCGACATAGGTGATCCGATCGACCGCCGGCAACGGCCCTTCGACCTCCAGAATGGCCCAATCGAACTGCGGCTGCATCGGCCGACCCTCGACCTGGAAAGGTTCGCTCGGTACGGTGGCGCCAACGATCCGCCGCCGCTCTTCGCCGAATTGGACCGCCACCGAGCCCACCGGGATCTGGGCACGTCCGAAGCCGCAGTGCCGAGCCGTGACCACGCCCAGCCCCTCGACCACGGTCGCAGCGCAGCCCAAGCGCCACTCATCGTCCCGCTGACGGGCGATCCGGGGCAGCGGCTGCCGTGGCATGTTGGGCCGCAGTTCCGGGTTCCAGGTCGGTGCGGGCGGCAATTGCGCCGCAGCCGGCGCCGAGCCGAGCGCAACCAGCAGCACCGCGCCGCACGCAAGCCGCAACGCCCAAGCCACGAGCCCACTCGATCCTCGCCACACCGCGCACCTCCCCAACGCCACCATATGTCGGTGGCTGACGGAACGAACTCTGCACTCTAGAACGTCCGCGTTCGTTGCGGAGATGTCCATGCGGCGGTGGCGCCGACGGCTCGGGTTTTTGCTGCTGCTGCTGTTGGTCTTGCCGCCGCTGACCGTCGTCGGCGCGATGCTGGCCTATCGCGTCGTGCAGCCGCCGATCACGCCCTTGCAGCTCATCCGTCTGGTCGAAGGCCACGGCTTCACACGCGAGCTGCGGCCGCTCGACCAGATCAGCCCGCATTTGGCCCGCGCCGTGATTGCCTCGGAGGACAATTTCTTCTGCCAGCACCGCGGCGTCGATTGGGCGGCGTTCGAGACCGAGTGGCAGCGCTGGCGGCGCGGCGAGCGGCCGCGGGGCGCCAGCACCATCACCATGCAGCTCACCAAGAACCTGTTCTTGTGGCCGCGGCGCGATCACGCCCGCAAGGCCCTGGAATTGGCCATCACCCCGGTGGTTGAAGCCTTGCTGAGCAAGGAACGCATTCTCGAAATCTACCTCAACCAGGTCGAATTCGACTCCGGCGTCTACGGCGCCCAAGCCGCCGCACGCCACCACTTCGACAAGGATGCGGATCGTTTGACGCCGCGCGAAGCGGCGGTGCTGGCCGCACTCTTGCCCGCCCCCTTGTCCTGGCGGCCCGAGGACCGCCGGGTCCAGCGCCAAGCCGACCGCATCCTGCAGCGTATCCCCCAGCTCGGCCCCCTCCTGCATTGCGCGCCTCGACCGTGAGCGCCGGTCGCGAAGGCGTGACGTGGGGTTGTGTTCGGGATAACAGGGAGGTGACGGCGACGTAGCCGGACAAGAGGGAGGTATAAAATAACATGCTGCGGGGAACCTCTTTCACCGCCTGCTTGGCGGCGACGACTTGGATCCTATCGAGCCAAGCCATGGCCTGTTCGGTGGACGACTGGCAAGCTTGCGCCGGCAAGCCCTGGGTGGTTGGCGACACGATGGAAACGCCGATCGGCGAGCGGTGGTGGCCGCATCCGATCTGGGGCGAGGGCGATCAGGCCGGAGCCACCAACTGGTATCGCGACCCCGAGGTGGTGGCCCGCGGTCTGGCCGAGGTCCAGGGCGGCAAGGTCTACAGCCTGGGCCACGTCTACGACGACCAGATGCCGCTGTTCGGCAACCGCGTCTTTGCCATGCGCATCCCGGGCGGCCCGACCGGCGGCCCCTTCGGCAGCAACCACGTCATTTGGAACGACGAATTCCTGGCGACCGAAATCGGCCAGGTCGGCACGCAGTTCGACGGTCTGTCGCACATCGGCGTGCAGGTCGGCGCCACCACCGACAAGGCCGACATGATCTTCTACAACGGCTTCACGCAGGCCGATGTCGGCGGCACCTATGGCACGGCCGCGCTGGGCACCGAGCACCTGCATCCGATCGTCGGCCGCGGCATCCTGCTCGACATCGCGGCGGCCCGCGGCGTCGACATGATGGACGCCGGTGACGAGATCACCATGGCCGACGTCCAAGCCGCCCTGGAACGGCAGGGCATGGCGGAGTTCGCCTTCGCCGGCGGCGACGTCGTGCTCTTCCACACCGGCTGGAGCCAGCTCTGGAAGGTCGACAACGAGCGCTACAACTCGGGCGAACCCGGCATTGGTGCCGAGGTGGCGCTCTGGCTCAGCGACGAGGTGCAGGCGGGCGTGGTCGGCGCCGACGTCTGGGCCGTCGAGGCGGTGCCGAACCCCGATCCGGCCTGCATTTTCTGCGTCCATCAGCACCTCCTCGTCCGGCATGGCATCCTGTTGCAGGAGAACATGCGGCTCGACGACCTGATCGCCGACGAGGCCTGGACCTTCCTCTACATGTACAGCCCGGTGCCGATCGCCGGTGCGACGGGCTCGATCGGCGCGCCCATCGCTGTGCGCTGACCGCCGCCATTCCACCGAAGCAGCCCGGGCTCCTCTCTGAGAGCCCGGGCTGATGGCGGCAGCTTGGCCGGCTCCCTGCGGGCCCAGGCCCGTCATCCGAAAACCGTAAGCGGTGGGCGCGCCCCATGGGG
>RECO01000164.1 GCA_007694015.1 Geminicoccaceae bacterium | reverse complement strand
TCTCTGCCTTCTTGGTGGCGTTCACGCGGCGCGGTTCTTGGCGCGTTTGATGCTGGTTCGGTTGCGGCCGGCGTTTTTGGCGGCATAGAGGGCGGCGTCGCTGCGGTCCAGGAAGCGGGCGAGCGGCTCGCCCGGTTCGTATTGGCTCAAGCCGACGGAGAGGGTGATGCGCCTCAGGGGCTCGCCGCCGCTGCGGCGGCTGATCCTGGCTCCGGCGACGCTCCGGCGGATGGTCTCGGCGATCTCGACCGCGCTCACCAATTCGAGGCCGGTGGCGAGCGCCGCGAACTCTTCGCCGCCATAACGAAAGACTTCGACGGAAGGTCCTGCGACCTCGCGCAGCTTGCCCGCAACCAGGCTCAAGACACGATCGCCGAGCGCATGGCCATAGGTGTCGTTGAAGCTCTTGAAGTGATCGATGTCGGCAAAGAAGAGGGTGAGCGAGCTGCCCTGCTCGCAGGCGAGTGCCGCGAGTTCGCGCAGCCGGCGATCGAAGCGCTTGCGGTTGCCGCTGCCGGTGAGGGCGTCGGTCTCCGCCTCGGCGCGTGCGGCGGCAAGGTCGGCCCGCAATTGTTGCATTTCCGCGGCGTGGGCGGTGGTGTGGTTGGTCCAGTCGGCGGCGCTGTCGCGCAGGCTTTGGGTGTCGGCGCGCAGGGTGGAGAGCAGGCCTTGGAAGTCCGTGGCCGAGAGGGGCGAGGCGAGGCGCTCTCCGGCATCGTCCAGCTTGTCGTCGTAGCTTTGGGTGCCGACGACGATCTGCTCCAAGAGCCGGGCGAGGTCGACGAGCCGCTGCTCGATCCGCTCACCCAGCGCTTCCAACACGCCGCGTTCGGTCTGGTCGCCGAAAAAGCGCCCGAACAGCTCTTGGTTGCGTTCGTCGTCATAGGGCGCGCTCTGGGTGTCGAGGACTTGGATGACGCGGCTCAAGGTTGGGTTGGCGTCGGCGGCGACGGTGTACCAAACGAGATAGTTTTCCGGGGTGGGGGCGATCGAGCGATCACGCATGGCCACCAACGCATCGCGCGCCCAGTCGCTGGCGCCGCGCGGACCTGCGTCTCGTCCCATCGCACCTTCCTCATCCGCAATGCGCCGCAGCGCTCGATCCAATTAGAAGACGAGGCTCACCATGCCGGCAAAGTTTTGACGTCTCCTTAACGCCGCACCCGGCTTGACCGCGTCGCGAAGCTGTCACACGATCCGGGTATGATCAGTCGCATGAAGCGTTCGTCTTTTGCGAGGAGGTGGGGTTCACCGACGTACCGCACCGAAGCCAGGGTCCGTCGATGACGGCACCGGCGCCGTTCAGGCCTCCCCGGTTGGACGCCTGTCCGGCGCTGGTCCTCAACGCCGACTATCAGCCGTTGAGTTATTTCCCTTTGTCGCTCTGGGGCTGGCAGGACGCCGTCAAGGCGATGTTCCTCGACCGGGTCGCCGTCGTCTCCTATTATGATCGCGAGATTCGCTCGCCGAGCTTCCGTTTGCGACTGCCGAGCGTGGTGGCGCTCAAGGAATACGTGCAACAGAGCCACTATCCGCCTTTTACGCGGTTCAATCTTTTTCTACGCGATCGGTTCGGGTGCCAATATTGTGGGACGCGGTTTCGTGCCGAGGACTTGACCTTCGACCACGTCGTGCCGCGGTCGCGGGGCGGCCAGACGAGCTGGGACAACATCGTCACCGCCTGCACCCGCTGCAACCTGCAAAAGGGCAACAAACTGCCGGCCGAATGCGGGATGCCGCCGCGGACCAAGCCGCGTCGACCGACCAACTACGAATTGCAGCGAGCGGGGCGCGCCTTTCCGCCCAACTATCTGCACGAAAGCTGGCGTGACTTTCTCTATTGGGACACCGAACTCGAACCTTGAGCCGGCTCAGGCGAACGTGCCGGCAAAGGTGCGGGGGGTTGCACCGCTCGCGAGCTTGAAGCGGACGATCCCCGCCGGGACGTTGAGGCCGCCCAGGTCGAGCTGGCGACAGCCGTCGGCGGCAAGGCGCTCGATGGCACCCCAGAGCAGGTGGTGGTGGGCGAACCCGCTCCGCCCGACCGCGTCGCTCCAGCCGGTCTGGTAGAGCGCCGTCGCACCCTGGCGCAAGAACAGCATGGCGGCGACCGGTTGGTCCCGGGCTCGGGCGAGGGCCAGGAGCCCGTCGCCTTGCCGGGCGAGCTGGCGCACCAGCGCTGGGGGTAAGCCGTGGTAGCCGCGCTGGCGTGCCGCCGCTGCGTCGGCCGTCAACAACGCCTCGAGCCCGAGCGGATCCGCCCAGGGATGGCACCAGGCGAGCGCCAGGGCGGCGTCCGGCCCGCGCTGCAACCGGCGCCGCCAATCGCCGTGCAACCCCCGTCGCAACGCCGCCAAGGGGTGTTCGAGGTCGAGGACGGCCGTGGTGTAGCCGGTCATGGCCTGGCGAAAGCCGGCATTTTGCAGACGCTGGTGGTCGAGCGAGGGTAGGGGGGAGGCGGGGGTGAGCAAGAGGACGGCGCCGCGGCGCCAGCCATAGCGGCGCCGCAGCAGCCTGAGTGCTGCGCCGTCGCCCTCCGCCCCAGCCCGCAGCCAACAGGGGCCGCCAAGCCCGTGCCAGAGCAGGACGGGCCCCCGACAGGGCCGGCGGCCGATGAGCTGCACGAAGCCAACCTCGCGGCCGCCCTCGACCAGGAGCAGCCGCGCGACGCGCGCGCCACGGGCCGCCAAGGCTTCACCATAGGCCCAGCCCTGTTGGATTTGCACCCCGACCGTCCGGGCGACGAGGTTCCGCCACGTCGTCTTGTCGGTCACCAGCATGAGTTCGGCGTCCATGACGGCAGAGCTTGGCACGGTTGCGTTAATCAGGTGTTGACCATCACGTGCGACAAGGGCCGCATGATGCGGCGACCCGATGGCTTCGCTCCACCCCGGCTGACGCGCTTCGGCCTGTGGCTGATCGCCTCGCGCGTGGGCGGACCGCTGTTGGTCGTCTTGGCTCTCGCCGATCTCGTGCGGTGGTGGTGGAGCTGAGCGAACCGCCGAGGGAGAGGGCGCATCGCCTTGACCGATCTCCGCGCCATGGCGCTGACGCTGGCCATTGCCGGCGTTGGCGGTTGGCTGTTCGTGCTGTTGGACCTGCCGCTGCCGTGGCTGCTCGGGGCCATGCTGGCGACCACCGCCGCGAGCCTTGCCGGTTTGCGCCTCACCGTCGCTCGGCCCGTCCGCGGCAGCATGTTGGTCGTCCTGGGGCTCCTCATCGGCAGCGCCTTCACGCCGGAACTGCTCGCCGAATTGCCACGCTGGCTCTGGAGCCTCGCGGCGCTGCCGCTCTACGTCGTGCTCATCGGCGGCGTGGTGATGGTCTATTTGACGCGCGTCGCCGGCTTCGAACCCCGTACCGCCTATTTCGCGGCGACGCCCGGCGGCTTGGGCGAGATGGTGCTCTTGGCCGATCACTACGGCGCCGACGTGCGCCGGGTGGCGCTGGTGCACAGCCTGCGCGTGGTGCTGCTGGTAACGGCGATCCCGTTCGTCGTCGCCAAGCTCGGGCTCACCCTGCCCACACCGCCGCCGGCGGGGCCGCCCCCGACATGGCTCGAAACGCTCACGCTCCTGGCGGTCGGTGGCGTAGGCGTCGCCGTCGTGCAGGTGCTGCGCGTGCCGAGCGGCCTGCTCTTGGGCGCCATGACCGCGAGTGCCATTGCCCACATCGTCGGCTGGGTCGAGAGCTATCCACCCGCGGCCCTGGTGGCGCTCGCCCAGGTGGTGATCGGCGCTTCGGTCGGCAGCCGCTTTTCCGGTCTCGGTGCCCGTGCCGTGTTCCACGCCCTCGGCCACGGTGCGGTCATCACCGTGTTGATGCTGGTGCTGGCGGCAGCGCTCGCCGTGCTCGTGCACCCGCTGGCCGGTATCGCGCTTTTGCCGCTCCTGATCGCCTACGTGCCCGGCGGCGTCGCCGAAATGGCGCTCATCGCCCTCGCGCTCGGCATCGACCCGGCCTTCGTTGCCGTCCACCACGTCGTGCGCATCGCCCTGGTCGTCGGCTTGGCCCCGGTGATGCTGCGGATGGCGACGGGGGGAAGGGGTGACGTCAGGGACGGGAATTGAAGGAAGCACAGGGGGCTTTTGGCCCCCTGCACCCCCAGCCGACGGCCCTTGGCCGCCGGCACGTTGGCCGGGCCTATTTGGGGTCGTCCGGTCGATCCGGCGGCGGCAGCAGGGGGGCGAGGAAGGGGTTGAGGCGGACCCACGGCTCCATGGCCTGGCGCCAAAGGGCTTGCTGCATCGCCCAATAGGTTTGCGGTGCCGCGAGCCAGGGGGAAGAGCCGGCGAGGCCTTGGAGCAGTGCCGGCTCGATCATGCGCGCCGCCGTCTTCAGGTCCGGGCGGCCGGTCAGGCGGATCGCCAAGCGTTCGGCACTGCCGTCGTCGGTGCGGTCGTGCACCAGCTCGACGTCCAGCGAGGGCAGCTGCGCCAGGGCGCGCGTGGTCTCGGTCATGACGGCGCTTTCGTTACGTGGCCAACCTGCATTCTAACGCGTCCGGCCGGCGGGCTCATGCGCTCTGGACATGCCCGATGGTCGAAGGCCGGCCCTGGCCCTTCACGCGGCCGACCCGCCTGCTAGAAGTGGTGGGTGTTCCTTCGAGTGGGCCTCGTTTCATGCGATTGCACGTTGCTTCGGCATCCCCCTTCGCGCGCAAGGTGCGCGTGGCCGTCCGCGAGTTGAACCTGCAGGGGCAGGTGACCGAGGTGCCCACGGCGGTGGCGCCCACCCAGCGCAATGTCGACTACGGCCAGGTGAACCCGTTGCGCCTGGTGCCGGCGCTGGTCTTGGCCGACGGCCGGGTGCTGCCGGATTCGACGCTGATCGTCCAATTTCTGGACGACTTCGCCGGTGGCGGCCGTCTGGTGCCGTCGGGCGCTGGCAAATGGTCGGTGTTGGCCCGTCATGCCCTCGTGCAGGGGATGTTGGAGGCGGCGGTTTCGGTGCGCTACGAAACGGCGGTGCGGCCGGCGGAACGGCGCTGGGAGGGCTGGATCGAGGACCGTTGGAGCAAGATCGACGACACGCTCCAAGTGTTCGAGCGGGGCGCTGGCGAGTTGGACGGCCCCTTCGACATGGCGCAGATCGGCCTCGCTTGTCTCTTGGGCTATCTCGACTTCCGGTTTGCGGGTAGGCATTGGCGGGACGAGTGCCCGCAGTTGGCGGCGTGGTTCCTCGAGATCGCCGAGCGGCCTTCCATGGTGGAGACCCAGCCGAACGCTTGAGCCACGTCGGGGAGGGCCGTTGCGGGCAGCTACCCTCCTGGAGTGCTGCCCATGGACACCGAAGAACGCCAGCATCGAACGCTGCGCATGACCGTTCTGACGACGCCGGACATGGCCAATTTTTCGGGCCACGTGCACGGCGGTGCGACGCTGAAGTTGCTCGATCAGGTCGCCTTTGCCTGTGCCTCGCGCTATGCGCACAGCTATGTGGTCACGCTTTCGGTCGACCAGGTCATTTTCCGCCAGCCGGTCTATGTGGGCGAACTCGTCACCTTCCTGGCGGCGGTGAACTACACCGGTCGTTCGTCGATGGAGGTCGGCATTCGGGCGACGGCCGAAAGAATCGTCGAGAAGACCAGCCGTCACGTGATGACGTGCTATTTCACGATGGTGGCGGTCGACGCCGACGGCCGGCCGCAGCGGGTGCCGCCGTTGGACCCGCAGACGCAGGACGAGCGCCGCCGCCATCACGCCGCGGAACTCCGCCGGGAATTCAGGAAGGAAATCGAGCGGCGCAGCCTGGAGATTCGCCAGATGCCGCCGGAAGCGTAGGGAGGGCCCGATGCGCGAGGTACAGCTGCCGAACGGGCAGAAGGTCGCGGCACTGGGGCAGGGGACGTGGCGGATGGGCGAGGTGCCGAGCGCCCGCGCCGCCGAGGTGCGCGCGCTGCGCCAAGGCCTCGATCTGGGGCTCACCTTGATCGACACGGCGGAGATGTACGGCGAGGGGGGTGCGGAGGAGGTGGTCGCCGAGGCCATCGCCGGCCGCCGCGACGACGTTTTTTTGGTCAGCAAGGTCTATCCGCACAATGCCGGCTTCGACGGTGCGCTTCGCGCCTGCGCGCGCAGCCTGAAGCGGCTCGGGACGGACCGCATCGACCTTTATCTGTTGCATTGGCGCGGTGCCTATCCTCTGGCCGAGACCGTGCGCGCGTTCGAGCGGCTCCAGGCCGACGGCAAGATCCGCCATTGGGGGGTGAGCAATTTCGACACCGACGACATGGAAGAGCTTTGGGACTTGGCCGGGGGCAGCGCCTGTGCCGCCAATCAGGTGCTCTACAACGTTGCGGTGCGCGGTCCCGAGTGGGACCTGATGCCGAAGCTGAAGGCCAAGGACGTCCCCTTGATGGCCTATAGTCCGGTGCAGCAGGGCAGCCTCAGGGCTGGCACGGCACTCGACGCGGTCGCCGAGCGCCACGGCGTCGACGCCTATGCGGTGGCCTTGGCCTGGCTCTTGGCCCATGGCGGTGTCATCGCCATTCCCAAGGCCGTCCGCCCCGACCACGTCATGGCCAATGCGAAGGCTTTGGAGCTGAGGTTGTCGGCCGACGACCTCGCCCTGATCGACCGCGACTTCCCGCCGCCCTCGCAAAAGGAGCCGTTGGCGCTCAACTGATCGCTCCCTCACGCCGCCCCCAAAGTGGCGACGGCGACAGCCGTCGCCCGGGGGTTTCGAAGGGGGCCAAAAGCCCCCTTCCCCTTCACTCTCATCCCTCCCCGCACGCCCGATCCCGTGGCGGCGCCGTGCCCGTTGCGACGGCGCGGCGGACGGCTTGGTCGTAGCGGCCGAGTGCGGGGCTGATGGTGACCGGCCAGGGGCGGTCGGCCGGCGCCAGTTGGCGGAGGTGATTAGGCAGGGCTTCGAGGTTGCTCCGCGCGTGGTCGCGGCTGCGGTCGAGGGGGAGGTGGGCTTCATCGAGGCGGCGGCCGTTCGCCATCACCGGGATCAAGAGGGGCTTGCCTTCCAGCCGTTCGTCGGCGCGGGCGATGACGTCGCCTTCGGGGGTGCGGAAGATCTGCTTTTGGCCCGGCAGGACCGGCTTGCCGGTGGCGAGCTTGAGCCGGCCGCGGCCGGCGTAGGCGCAGAGTTTGTAGGCGATGTCGAGGTCGGGGGCGTCGGTGGAGATGCCCATTTTGGTGCCGACGCCGAAGCCGTCGATGGGGCTATGCGCGCCGACGAGCGTGGCGATCTCGTCTTCGCCGAGGCCGCCGCTTGCCATGATCTTCACCTGCTCGAGCCCGGCTTGGTCGAGGCGTTGGCGGGCTTCGCGGGCGAGGGCGCCGAGATCGCCGCTGTCGAGGCGAATACCCTGGACCCGAAAGGCATCGCCGAGCGTTTGGGCCAGCGCGATCACCTGCTCGACGCCGCCGAGGGTGTCGTAGGTGTCCACCAGCAGGATCGTTTCGGGGTAGAGTTCGGCGAAGCGGCGGAAGGCTTCGGCCTCGTCGTCGTGGGCTTGGACGTAGCTGTGTGCCATCGTGCCGGCGACCGGCAGGCCGTAGCGCCGGCCGGCGAGCAGGTTGGAGGTGGCGCTGATGCCGGCGATGTGGAAGGCGCGCGCGGCCTTCACCGCCGCATCGATGCCGTGCATGCGTCGGGCGCCGAAGTCGAGCACGCGCCGGCCTTTGGCCGCCTGCACGACCCGGCTCGCCTTGGAAGCGGCCAGGGTTTGCAGGTGGATCTGGTTCAAGACGAGGGTTTCGATGATCTGCGCTTCGGGCAGTGGCGCCGTGACCTCGAGCAGGGGTTCGCCCGCGAAGACCGGCGTGCCTTCGGGCACGGCATCGATGCGGCCGGTGAAGCGAAGGCCCTGCAGATAGTCGATGAACCATCCCTCGAACTGGGGCAATTCGGCGAGGTAGGCGAGTTCTTGGTCGGTGAAGCGCAGCTGTTCGAGGTCGTCCAAAAGCGTGCCCAAGCCGGCCGCAAGGAGGTAGTTGCGCCGCTCCGGCAGCCGGCGCACGGCGAGGCTGAAGGTCGCGTCTTCGGTCATGCCGCGCGCGACATAGGCTTGCAGCATGGTGAGTTCGTAGAGGTCGGTGAACAGCGCCGAGGCGTGGTCTTCGCGCGTCATGGCAGCGTCCTCTCGCGTCGTCGTCAACGTGACGACCGGAGCGGCCGAGGGCAAGTCCGCTCGAGCGTTTTTCGGTATGCTTGTCCATCCCACGCCCCCGCCCGACCACCCACGAGTGTACTTTTCCATGGGTGGTCGGGCGGGGGTGCTTGATGGGGACCGATCAACTTGAACGGAAAACGCGCTAAAAGCGGGCGACGACGCCGATGAAGAAGCGGGTCTCGCGGCTGTTGTTGGCTTTGTCGGCGGGCCGTCCCGCGATTTGGCGGGCCAGTTCGGGGGTCAAGGTGAGGTAGGGCGTGACGTCGATGCGCGCACCGAGCCCGGCCGAGCCCAGCACTTCCCACTGCTGGCCGTCGCGACGGTCGGAGCGGTCGATGGCGCTGCCCCATTCGCCGAAGCCGTAGAGCAGGGCGCCGCTCTCGATGCCTTGGATCGGCGGCAGGTTGACGGTGCGGCGAACCTCGATCCGCCCGCCATAGCCGCTGTCGCCCGTGGTGTTGCCCGGTGAAAAGCCGCGCACCATGGCATCGCCGCCGAGCGAAAAGCGCTCGGAATTCGGCACCGTGTCGAAGGCGAGTTGCCAGATCACCTCGCCGAAGACCGACCAGCGGGTGGTGCCGACGCGCTGCAGGCGCTGCACCGAGCCCGCGGCGTAGGTGAAATCGGCCTTGGGCGCGCCCGGACCGGTCGTCCCGATCTTGGTGAGACCGTCCTTGGCGAGGCCCTGGCGCAGCCGCAGATCGATCAGGGACACGCCACCGAAGCGGTCGGCGCGGTCGTAGACGAGGCGCGGTGTGAAGGTGAGCAAACGGTCGGTCGACACCCCCAGGCTGTCGTCGAAAAAGCGCGCCTCGGCCTGACTGTCCCGGTAGTTGACGGCGAGCGATAGGAACAGGTTTTCGCGCCGCGTGCGGATGACGGGCACCTCCAACTCACCGCCGACATTGTGCTCGTCCTGCACCGAGGTGAGGCCGGGGGTGAGCCGTTGCACGTCGGGGTCGGCGCGGGTGATGTCGCCGCGCAGGCGCAGGCGGGCACCGTCGAGCCAGGTGTCGTCGAGGACGGCGAGCGGCAGGGCGGCGCCGAGCTGGCCGTACCAGAGCCGGGGATTGCCGAGGGCGGCAGCCCCCAGCAGGTCGATGCGCTCGCCGAAGCCCAGCGTGTTGGTCACCGACCCGCCGGCGCGGACTACCCAGGGGCCGAACAGACGCGAGCTGCGATTGTCGACGACGGCGAAGCCTTCGGCCGGCTTCGGCTCGAGTGCGATGGTGAGGTCGGCGGCGCCGAAGGTGGTCGGCGAGGGCTGCAGGATGGTTTCGACCGAGCCGCCGAGGGTGTCGCGGGCGAGCAGCACGCCGCGCTCGAGGCGTTCCAGCCGCAGCGGCCGCTCGGCGCCGGCCGCGGCGAGGAGGCGGCCGGCGATGGCTTGGGCGGCGGGGGTGCTGCCCTGCGCGTCGATCCGGTCGACGAAGCCCTCGATCACCTGGAGCCGGACGATGCCGTCGTCGCCGATGGTCTGCGCCGGCACGATGGCCTGGCTCAGCACGAAGCCCGCGCTGCGATAGGCGGCGGTGATTTGGGTGGCCAACGCCTCCAAGGTTTGGAGCGTCACCGGCTGGCCGAGGAGCGGTTGCCACAAGCCGGCCAAATCGTCCGGCGACAGGGCCGTCACCCCCTCGACGATGACGCCGCCGAGGACGAAGGCGGCGGTCTCCGGCGGCGGTACGGGCACCGGCTCCGGCGCGGTTGGGGCGGGTGCGGGCTCGGCCAGGGGCAAGGGCCGCGGGTCGAACTCGCCGCGCTGCACCTCGGGGCTGAGGGCTTCGCGCGGTTGCGTCTGCGCCAGGGCCGGTTGGACGAGGAGCACGGTCAGGACGAGGCCAAGACCGAGCCCCCCCGAAGCGCGGCTCACGGCGTGCCCCCGATGAAGCCGGACCAGAAGTCGTCGACCACCGTCACCGTGGCGCAGTTGGCGGCGGGTGCGCCGGCATTGACCGGACCCGCACAAGCCGCCCCGTCGGTGACATCGGCGGGACCGGCGCCGGGGGCGATCTCGGCCAAGGCTTCGGCGATGTCGTCCGGGCCGCCGGCCGGTGCAGCCGCCGGAGCGATAGCGGCGAGCGCTGCCGCCCCGTCCACCGGCGCCTGCTGGACGGTGCTGCCGAGCGAAAAGCCAAGCGCGAACGGGTCGGCGACCGACGGTCCAGCCTCGCTCAGCGTGGTGCGGAAGCTGGCGTCGCCCGGCGTGATCGGCGGCAGGCCGCGATCGAACGGCTCGATGAGCGAGGTCAGGCCCCCCAACGTCGCGAGACCCGAGACGCCAGGGCCATCGCCCGGTTCGCCGCCCGTCCCCGGTGGGTTCGGATCGGGCACGGCCGGTGGATCGACCGGCGGCACTATCGGACCGGGATCGACTTGCGGCGGTGTGGGATCGACCGGCGGCGGCGTGGGCTCCGGATCAATCGGTGGCGGTAATGGTGGTGGAGGAGGCGGTGGTGGAGGAGCGGCGTTGATCGTGAGTGTCCCGTCGACGAAACTCAAAAGGTAGTTCGTGGCACTCAACCCGCCTGGCGTAATCGGGAATGCGCCCGGCGGCGAAGCTGGGGTCGCGGGTGTGGTGAAGCTGAGGCTACCCGCCAGGTCGGCGACGGTCTCGCCCAGCACGAAGCCGTCGAAGCTCGCCGTAAACGGCGGATTGGCCGCGCCCGCTGGCCGCGCCGCGTCGTCGGCGGTGACGGTGAGCTGGACGGGGTTCACCGTAAGGGTGCCGTCCTCGAACGTGAGGACGTAGTTGGTGGCGCCGAGGCCCGAGGGCGTGATGGCGTAGGCGCCGACGTTGGAGCTGGGGGTGGCCGGCGTCGTGAAGGCGAGGGCGCCGTCGAGGTCGGCCACGGTCTCGCCGAGGACGAAGCCGTCGAAGCTGGCGGTGAAGTCGGGGTTCGCCTCACCGCGCAGCCGCGCCGCGTCGTCGGCGGTGATGGTGAGTGCTGCTGGTAGGACGGTGATCGAGCCATCCACCAAGTTCAGCAGGTAGCCCTGCTCGGAGACGCCGGCGGCAACCGTGACCGCGAAGGGTGAGCCCGTCACCGGGGCGTTGGCCGGAGCACCGTCGCTCGTGACGGTAACGTCGCCTTGGAGCGCTTGGATCAGCGTGTCGCCGGGGCGCAGACCGCTGAAGCTGAAGCCGGGGCTCACCGCCTCGCCATAGGTCTTGGTAAGGTTGTCGCCGGTGAGGGTCAGCCAGGGCTGCTCGCCGTAGACGATGCGGTTGCCGCTGAAGCCTGCGAGGCTCGCTGGCGGGGTGTCGGCGAAGGGGCGGCCGTAGAGGTCGAACGCGCGAGGGCCGGGCTCGGTGCCGACCATGCCGGCGAAGGTGTCGATGTAGACCAGCCAGCGGGCGGTCGGATCGGTCGTGGTGATGACGTCGCTGCCGGCGTCGTTCTGAAAAAGGCGGCCGGCAGCGACGACGACGGCATCGCCGCTGTCGCTGCCCGTGAGGCTGGCGCCGGGACCAAGGATGACGCGTTCCTCGGAGAGCAGCTCGATGCGACTGGTCGAGACCGGCGCTTGGACGTCGATGCCGCCGCCGGCACGGGTGATCACCGTCAGGGGCGCCGGGCCGGTGTAGGAGGAGGGCGCCCCGCTCGGTGTTGCGGCATCGAAGGTGAAGTGGCGATTGGCGGCGAGGTCGAACTCGGGGGTCACGCTCGCGGTAATCGCACCGGCGAGCCGGACGTCGCCACCGGCGAACGTCGGGCCGGAGCGGACCCGACCGTCCCACACCTGCTCCGGCGCCAGCATGGTCAGGGTGCTGCCGAACAGGGCGGTCACCCGGCCCGGCGCGCCGCTGCCGTCGGTGATGGTGATGCGTTCGGCGGCGTCGAGCGTGATCGAGCCGCCGGTGCCCGTCACCACTTCGGCAAAGCTATCGTTGACGCTGCCGCCTTCGACCACGATGCGCGCTGCCCGCAGGGTGATGTCCGAGGGGTTGGCCACCCGGCCGACGCGCACCCAGGTGCCGCTCCGATCCCCACCCTCCAGCCGGATCTCCTGACCCGCCGTGATGTCGACGGCGCCCGTGACCGAATAGACCTGGACGTTGTTGTTCAAGCCCGCCGGGCGGCGCAGCAGGACCGAACCCGCGACGGCGGTGAGCGCCAGATTGCCCTCGTTCGTGGCGATCTGACGGTTGCCGGCGGGTGTGTTGGTCGCGATGACATCGCCCGTGCGCGCGATCAGGCTGACGTTGCCCGCGTCGTTGGCCTGGACGTCGTCGTTGATCACGAGGTTGCGGGCCGCATCGGCGGTGAAGCTGCCGTTACCCTGGCTGCGCACCAGTGCATTCAGGAGAATGTCCTGGTCGGCCAAGAGCGTCAGGCTGCCCGCGCCGGTCCAGTTCAGGCCGCCGCCCTCGACCGTGATGTCACCGGCCATCGTGGAAGCGGGCTGGGCGGTGGTGATGGTGACGTCGGTGCCGTCGTTCAACGCTTGGACGACGGCGACGCGGTTGATGCGGAAGGGCGTGTCTCCCGGCGGCACGTCGAAGTCGTTGGATGCGTCCGCGCCGGGATTGCCGATCACCACGTCGCGCGGATCGAGCAGCCACTTGCCGCCGGCACCGGCCGTGACCTCGGCCGTGGCACCGATGCCGAGATGTTCCCTGCCCGAGGTTTCGACGAAGCCGCCGGCCGTGGCCCCTGCCGCCGTGATGCGGCCGTCGACCACCGTCGTGTCGTCGGACCAGAGCACCACGCTGCCGCCACCACCCTGGCTGCTGCCGGCGTCGATCGTGGCCCCCGCCGTCATGGTCAGCGCGTCGGCGCGGCGCAGCGGCGGGGCGCCCAGGCGGTTGCCACCGAGGCGCACGTCGCCGCCTTGACCCGTGCCGCTGGCGTCGATGCGGGCATCGGCCGTGAGCCGCACCGTCTCGCCCGTGACCGTGACGTCGCCGCCAAGGTTGCCGCTCGCGTCGATCAGGCCGGCCACCTGCACGGCCCCGGCACCGCGGCCGAGCAGTGCGATGCTGCCGCCGTCGGCCTCGGCGCTCGCCGCGCGGATCACGCCGCTCGTGTTGATCGCACCGTCGAGGGTGCGTGCGGCGTCGCCCGCGGTGAGCAGGACCTGGCCGCCGGGCGCGTCGATCAGGCCGGTGTTGACGACGTGGCCCGCCACCGTGTCGCCATCGACGACGATCCTGGCGAGACCGTCGCCGGTGAGGTCGATGGTGGTGCGTTCGCCGGAGGCGAGGGCGACCGTGCCCTTGTTTGCAACGATGCTGCCGTGGTTGGCGACGTGGCTGCCGACCAGGGCGACGAGGCCGGCCTCGGCGACGGTGATGCTGCCCTCGTTGACGAGGCGCGCCTCCGGGTGTTCGCCGCCGGTGATGTCGAGGCCGTGGCCCGCCTGGAAGCGCGCCGCATCCACCATCTGGGTGGTGGCGATCAGCCCACCGACGTCGACCCGAGCACTGCCGCTGAAGACGACGCCGGCCTGGTTTTGGATGATGACGGTGCCAGGGGCGGTGATGTGGCCGGCGATGGTGCTGGGTCCGCCCTGGGTGATGCGGTTGAGCGTTGCCGCGTGTGCGCCCGGCTGCTGAAAGTCGACTTGATGCTGGCGGCCGACGTCGAAGCCCTGCCAATCGACCACGGCGCGGGTCGAGGTTTGTTGAATGGTCGTGCGCGCCGCGTCCTGGGTGATGCTGGCCTGGCCGCTGACGACGACGCCGCCTTGCGGCGTTTGCCCGAAGGCCGTGCCTGTCAACACGGTCGTGGCGGCGGTGGCGAGCAACCAAGCGCCATGGCGCGAGAGGTCGATCCAACCGGCGCCACGATGGCGCGGCACGAGACGCGAAAACAGCATCGAATTTGCAATCAAGAGTTAACCGAGGAGGCGATTAGCCAACCGTCACGCGTGCGTAAAGTAGGCTCAGGGTCTTAGACCGCCAGGCGGAACCGCGGTTGCAGGACGACGGCCGGCGGTGTGCAGTCGTGCGCTCGGGCGGGGGGCGGGAAGGGCACCGATCGACCTGACGCAAAACGCGCCAACCAGCCGGGAAACGTTCCAGGCCTTGGCCGCCACCGCCGGGCGATGCGCCACGAAGGTCGCACCGCCCGCCAACATGCGCGGCACCGCCGCCGCGAGTGCCCGTCCTTCAACGCCGATTTCTGCACCGGTCGCGCTGACCTACGGCCGCTCGCCGCGGGCGAGGCGGCCCTCGAGTTGGGCGAGGGCGGCGGGCAGGTCGTGGATGCCGTCGATGACGAGGTGGGCGCCGGCGGCGTGGAGGGTGGCGTAGGCCTTGGCCTTGCGGGCGGCGAAGTCGGCGGGGGCGAGACGCTGGGTGTCCGTCGGCGAGAGGCCGAAGGCGTTGCCGGTGAGGGCGACGCCGACGGTCCAGGTGCCGGCGTTGAGGCCCTCGCCGAGGCCGACGCCGGTGTCGTCCACCTTGACCACGGTCCAGGCCGGACCCGTGCCGAGTTCGAGGAAGGTGCGGTACATCATGGCCGGGTGCGGCCGGCCCTTGGGCAGATCGCCGGCGCAGACCAGGCTGTCGGGGCTGAAGCCCTGGGCTGCGGCCTTCGGCAGCAAGGGGGCCATGATCTCGCGGGTGTAGCCGGTGGTGGAGCCGATCATGAGGCCCTGCGCGCGCAAGCCCGCCACCACCCGGGCGGTGCCTTCGATCAGCTCGGCGTGGTCGGTCACGACCTGGACGTTGAGCGGCACGAACACCTCGTAGACGCGGTCGATGTCGGCCTCGCCCGGCTGGGTGCCGTGGCGGTCCTGCCAGGCCTGGCGCACCCTGGGCAGCGCCATCACCGCCTGGATGTGGTCGCGCTTGGCCATGCCCATCGGCCCGCGCGCCTCGTCGAGGCTGATCTCGACGCCGAACTCGGCAAAGGCGCGCACGAACACGCCCATGGGCGCCAAGGAGCCGTGATCGACCACGGTGCCGGCCCAATCGAAGACGACGGCTTGGAGCTGGGTCATGCGGTGGCTCCCTCCAGATCGGCCAGCACCTCTTCGGCGATGGCAAAGGCGGTGGATGCACCCGTGCCGCTGGTGACGACCACCAGGCGCACGTGCGGCTCGGGGGCGTCGACCACCATCAACCGGTCGGGCAAATGCGCATAGGTGCCCATCCAGCGCTCGACCACGGTCCGCGGGCCGAGGTCGAGGACGGCGTCGAGTTCATCCAGGATCAGGTCGTCGACATGGCCTTGGGCGAAGGGGGCTGGGCTTGCCTCGTAGTGGTGGCTGTCGCCGACCACGAGGTCGCCGTCCGCACCTTGGACGACGATGAGGTGGATGCCCTCGGCGAGGTGGGCGGGCTGCTCCGCCTCCAGGCGCCGGCGCAGGGCTTGCGCCTCGGGCAGCGCAGCGTAGCCCAGATAGCGGACCAGCGAGAGGTCGGACATGACGGCACCGGGCAGCCGGGCACCGTTGCCGGGGCGAACCTTCAGCATGTGCAGCCGGCAGCGGCCGATGCCGAGTGCGGAGATCCGCTCGGGGTAGAGTGCCAGCCGCTCGTCACCCGGACAAACGACGATCCGCGCCGCCTCGATCCGGCCTGCGCTGGTGTAGAGGGTCCGCTCCTCGATGCCGTGCACGTGGACCGGCCGCAGGAAGATCACGCCCTTCTCGGCTTCGAGCCAATCCTTCAGCTTGGGGATGGCGTCGCGGCTCTCGACGCGGCGTTCGTGCGGGCTCCAGAGCCCCCCCGCGAGCCCCCCGGCGGCGAGGTGGGGGCAGCGGCTGCGGGCTTCGGCGGCCGTCAGCAGCGTGCAGTCCCGGCCCATGTCGGTCGCCGCGAAGGCTTCGATCACGGCCATCGCCTCGGCGCGCCGTGCCGTCACCAGCAAGCCTTCGTGCTCGATGCGGATGCCCGCCTGGGGTGCCACCTCGGCCCACACGTCGCGCGAGCGCAGCGCACGGCGCCAGCAGTCGCCCCGCTCCTGGCCGGTCACCGTGACGAAGCCGAAATTGCGCACGGACGCGCCCACACTTTGGGCCTCGCGGTCGAGGACGACGACGCGGTGGCCGGCGCGGGCGGCGGCAAGTGCGTGGGCCAGGCCGACGATGCCGGCACCGACGACGGCGAAATCGAACGAAGCGGTCATGGAACGAGCGCGCGGTTGGACATGGTCACGGGCGATGCCGTGGGGCACGATCGCCGTCAAGAGGTGCGGGAGGTTCGCATGGTCATCGACGACGTGGCGGCAGAGGGGGCGTTGGGCGGTGGGGCGGCGTGGCGGCTGTTTACCGACCAGGTGATGGGCGGCGTGTCGGCCGGCAGCCTGACGCTGGAGGTGGTCGCGGGACGGCCGGCACTGCATCTCCGGGGCGGTGTGCGGCTGGAGAACAACGGCGGTTTCGTGCAGATGGCCCGCGATGTGGCGCATGGCAAGGCGTTCGACGCGAGCGGCTTCGAGGCGTTCGAGCTCGACGTGTTCGGCAATGGCGAGACCTATGGCCTGCACCTGAAGACGGCGGACACCGCGCGGCCGTGGCAATCCTACCGGCAGAACTTTACGGCGGAGCCCCGCTGGCAACGGCTCCGGCTGCCCCTTGCCGGTTTCGCGCCGCACCGCGTGGAAGCGCCGTTCGACCCGTCCCGGCTGCGCCGCATCGGCCTGGTCGCCATCGGCCGCGCCTTTTACGCCGACGTGGCCCTGGCGCGGCTGGCGTTGGTCTGAGCCTTGGACGTTTCCGTGTCCAGCATCGTCCAACCGACCGACGACCGTCACCCTTCGAGAGAGGAGGCCCACGCCATGCAACGCCGGCTCGTTTTGGCCATGCTCGGGCTCGTGGGCCTCGTGCCGCCGCTGCGCGGCTGGGCGGAAGAACGGGGCCGCGCGTGGCAGCCGCCGCGGGTGGAAAGGGGTTGGATTCTGGCCGACAACGACCGCTGATGCTGATCCCCTTGGCGGCGGTGGCGCCGCTCGCCCCCTTCGATTGCTGCATCATCGGCTCCGGCCCGGCCGGCATCACGCTGGCGCTCGACCTGGCGGCACGGGGGGAGCGGGTGCTCCTGTGCGAGGGCGGCGGCTTCGACTTTGCCGACGAATCGCAGGACGTCTATCGCGGCCGCGTCATCGGCGACCCGTTCCCCGACCTCGCGTTCACCCGGCTGCGCAGCTTCGGCGGCACGTCGGGGCTCTGGGGCGGGGTCTGCCGGCCGCTCGATGCGATCGACTTCGAGCCCAAAGCGCACCACCCGCTGGCCCATTGGCCGATCCGCAAGGCCGACCTCGACCCCTATCTGCCGCGCGCGCTGACGACGCTGGAACTGCCGCCGCTCGAGGCCGACCAACCGATCCCGGACACGGGCTTTCAGCGCATCCATTTCGGCCAGTCGCCGCCGACCCGCTTCGGCGAGGTCTATCGTGCCGCCGTCGCCGAGCACCCGAACCTCTATCTCTGCCTCAACGCCAACGCGACGCACGTCCTGGCCGACGACCGCCACGTCACCGGCATTGCGCTGGCCGATTTCGCCGACGGCCGCACGACGGCCGTCGCCCGAACCTACGTGCTCGCCACGGGCGGCATCGAGAACAGCCGGCTCCTCCTGTGGAGCAACGAGGTGAGTGGCGGCCGGGTGGTCAAACGGCCCACCAGCCTCGGCCGCTATTGGATGGAGCACCCGCACTTCACGCTCGCCGACTTCGTCACCTATCGGCCGTTCACGCACGTCCATTTTTCGCTGCAAGCAGTGCGCCAACGGGAACTGGGCCTCCTCAACTGCGGGCTCCGGTTCTTCCACCGCGAGGACTGGCCGCTCCAGGAGCTGATCGACGACCTCGCCCGGGTGGCGCCGGACCTGGCCAAGCGCGTGCGGGTCGAGGATGCCACCGGCGCCGGTCGCCTGCGCGCGGCCTGGGAACAGGAGCCGCGCGCCCGGAACCGGATCGAGCTGTCCGGCCACGAGCGGGACCGCTTCGGCGTGCCCCGGCCCCTGCTGCACTGGACCAAGTCGACCGAAGACCTGGTCACCGTCCAGCGCACGGCCCTCGCCTTCGGCCAGCTGCTGGTGCAGGCCGACGTCGGGCGGATGCGCGCGCGGCCCTGGCTCCTGGGCGAGGCCGACTTCCCCGACGACGACGAGCTGGTCGGCAACCACCACATGGGCGGCACGCGGATGTCGAGCTTGCCCGAGCACGGCGTGGTCGACGCCAATCTCCGGGTCCACGGCCAGCCGAACCTCTACGTCCTCGGCTCGTCGGTGTTCGCGACCGGCGGCCACGCCAACCCGACGCTCACCATCGTCCAACTCGCCCACCGCCTCGCCGACCACCTGCACGCGGGAGGCCGCTGATGCTGATCCCCCTGGCGGCGGTGGCACCGCTCGCACCCTATGATTGCTGCATCGTCGGCACAGGGCCCGCCGGCATCACGCTGGCGCTGGAGCTGGCCGCGCACGGCCAGCGGGTGCTCTTGTGCGAGGGTGGCGGCTTCGACCTCGACCCCGAATCGCAGGCCATCTTCCAGGCCGAGGTGATCGGCGACCCGTATCACGATCTGGCCTATTTCCGGATGCGCTTCTTCGGCGGCGGCTCGGCGAACTGGGGCGGCTGGTGCCGGGCGCTGGATGCGATCGACTTCGAGCCCAAGCCGCATCATCCCCTGGCGCACTGGCCGATCCGCAAGGCCGATCTCGACCCCTATCTGGAGGCGGCGCTGGCGATGGTGGAGGTCGACGGCATTCCGCCCGACGAGCCGATCCCCGGCGGCGAATTCCAACGCATCCACTTCGTCTGGTCGCCGCCGACCCGTTTCGGCACGGTCTATCGCGCCCAGGTCGTCGAGCATCCCGCCATCCACCTCTGCCTCAACGCCAACGCCACGCACGTCCGGGCCGACGACCGGCACGTCACCGGCATCGCCCTCGAGGATTTCGCGGGCGGTCGGGCCACGGCCACGGCACGGGCCTACGTGCTCGCCACCGGCGGCGTCGAGAACAGCCGGCTCCTGCTCTGGAGCAACGAGGTTGAAGGCGGCCGGGTGGTGAAGGACGCCCGCACCCTCGGCCGCTATTGGATGGACCATCCCACCTTCACGCTCGGCGACTTCGTCACCTTCCGCCCGTTCGAGGGCGCCTATTTCTCGCTCACGCCGGCGCGGCAGCGCGCCCTTGGCCTGTTGCATTGCGGGCTCCGGTTCGACCGCCACGAGCACGCGCCCGTTGCCGATTTGGTCGACGATCTCGCCACCGTGGCGCCCGAGCTGGCGGGCTGGCTGCGCCGGCACCGCGACGGCCCGGCGGTGGGCGGCGGGGTGCTGCGAGCGTCGTGGGAGCAAGAGCCGCGGCCGGAGAACCGGGTGGCGCTGTCGCCTCGCGAGGTGGATCGCTTCGGCGTGCCGCGCACGGTGCTGCACTGGACCAAATCGCCCGAAGACCTGGTCACGGTGCAGCGCACCGCACTCCGCTTCGGTGCCCATCTCGCCGCCGCGGACGTCGGCCGCGTCCGCCTCGACGACTGGGTGCTCGGCCAGGGCGATTACCCCTTGGACGACGAGCGGACCAGCAACCATCATTTGGGCGGCACCCGCATGGCCGCGTCCCCCGACGCGGGCGTGGTCGATGCCAATCTTCGCGTCCACGGCCAGCCGAACCTCTACGTGCTCGGCTCCTCGGTCTTCCCGAGCGGCGGCTACGCCAACCCGACCGTGACCATCATCCAGCTCGCGTTCCGCCTCGCCGACCACCTGACGGCCGCCGGCTGAAGGGCACCTGCCTACGCCTCGATCGGGGGCGAGCCGCGCGCGACGCGGCGGTGGGCGCGCTCGCGGACACGCTGGAAGAAGGCGAACAGCGCCGGCACCAGAAGGATGCCGATGAGCGTTGCGGTCAACATGCCGGACATCACGGTGAGGCCGATCGACATGCGCGAAAAGGCACCGGCGCCGGTGGCGAGCACCAGGGGCATGACGCCGAAGATGAACGAGAAGGCGGTCATCAGCACGGCGCGGTAGCGCATGCGCGCGCCGAGTTCCGCCGCCTCGACGATCGACTTGCCCGCCTCGCGCTGCACCTTGGCGAACTCGACGATCAGGATGGCGTTCTTGGCGGCGAGGCCGATCAGGAGCACGAGGCCGATCTGGGTGTAGAGGTTCGAGCTCAGGCCCAAGAGCCACAAGGTCGAGATCGCCCCCAGGACGGCGATGCCGGTGGAAAGCACGACCGAGACGGGCACGGTCCAGCTCTCGTATTGGCCCACCAGGAAGAGGAAGGCGAAGACCAGGGCGAGGAGAAAAATCCAGACGATTTCGCCCTCGGTTTGCTGCTGCTGGTAGGAGAGCGAGGACCACTCGTAGCCGAAGCCGTCGGGCAGCACCTCGGCGGCGATCCGCTCCAGGGCATCCATGGCTTCGGCGAGGCTGCCGCCAGGGGCGGCTTCGCCCAGGAGCGTGGCGGTGGTGAACTGGTTGAAGCGGCTGACCACCTCGGGGCCGAGTTCGCGCTCGATCCGCAGGATGGTGCGCAACGGCACCATCTCGCCGAGGTCGTTTCGGACGTGCAGGCGGCGGATGTCGTCCTCGCTGTCGCGGAATTCCTCGTCGGCCTGGATGCGGACCTGATAGGTGCGGTCGAACAGGGTGAAGTCGTTGACGTAGGCGCTGCCCAGGTTCTGCTGCAGGACGCGGAACACGTCGGCGACGTCGAGGCGCAATAGCCGCAGCTTGTCGCGGTCGAGGTCGAGGAAGACTTGCGGGATGTCGGCCGAGAAGGTGCTGAAGGCGGAGGCGATCTCCGCATCCGCGTTGGCGGCGACGATGAACGCGCGCAGCACCTCGGCCAATTCCTGCGGGCTTTGGCCGGCCCGCGCCTGCAGGCGCAGGTCGAAGCCGGACGCCGCACCGAGGCCCGTGATCGGCGGCGGCACCAGCGGGATGACCTGGGCCTCGGCGAGCGTATCCAGGCGCTGCATCAGATCGCCCACGATCTCGAACACGATCGGCCGCTCGCTCCAGGGCTCCAGCACGATGACGACGAGGCCGCCACGGGCGAGCGTGGTCTGGTTCAAGGCGGAAAAGCCCGGCACGGTGACGTAGTCGGCCACCCCCGGCGTCGCGTCGAGGATCGCCTCGATCTCGGCCATGAAGCGCTCGGTGCGGGCAAAAGCTGCCCCCGGCGGCAGCTGCACGTCGAGCAAAAGGAAGCCCTGGTCCTCGGTGGGCAGGAAATCCTGCGGCAGCCGGTCGTTGACCCACCAGACGCCGGCAAAGGCGAAGCTCGCCAAGAGCACGGCCAAGGCCGAGACGCGCACGATCTGGCGAACGACGAAGCCGTAGCCGGCACGCGCCTTGTCGAGCCCCCAGTTGAAGGCGCGAAAGGGGGCGGCCGGGCGCTTTCGCGGCCTGAGCAGCAGGCCACAGAGCGCTGGACTGAGGGTCAGGGCTATGAACGTCGAGATGGTGACGGCGATCGCGAGCGTCACCGCAAATTGCTGGTACAGTTGGCCGACGATGCCGGGAACGAAGGCGATCGGCACGAACACGGCGAGCAGCACCAGGGAGGTCGCGACGATCGGCCCCGTCACCTGCTGCATCGAGCGGATCGCCGCGTCCTTGGCCGACAGCCCCTCCTCGTCGAGCACCCGTTCGGTGTTTTCGACCACGACGATGGCGTCGTCGACGACGAGCCCGATCGCCAGCACCACGGCAAAGAGGGTGATGGTGTTGGCGGAAAAGCCGATGGCGTAGAGCACGGTGAAGGCGCCGATCAGGGCGATCGGGATGGTGATCACCGGGATCAGGGTGGCGCGCCAGCTCTGCAGGAAGACGTAGGTGACCACCGTCACCGCCAAGAAGGTGATCGACAGCGTGAAGATCAGTTCCTGGATGGTGGCGCGGACATATTCGGTCGTGTCGTAGACGGTGTGGTAGGCGACGTCGTCGGGAAAGACGCGGGCGAGGCTCGCGAGTTCTGCGTCGACGGCTTGGGCCACGTCGAGCGCGTTGGCGCCCGGCTGCTGGTAGATGGCGAGCGCCACCGACGGCTGGCCGTTGAAGGCGGCACTGGTGATGTATTGCTCGGCGCCGAGCTCGGTGCGGGCGATGTCGCGCAGGCGCACGATGCCGCCTTCCTCGCCCGTGCGCACGACGATGTCGCCGAATTCGGCGGGCTCCGCCAGGCGGCCTTGGGCGCGCACCGAGAGCTGGAGGTCCTGGTCGGCCCGCATCGGCGGTGCCCCGACCTGGCCCGCCGAGGCCTCCAGGCTCTGCTGGCGGATGGCGTTGGCCACGTCGTCGCCGGTGATCCCCAAGGCGGCCATGCGGTCGGGGTTCATCCAGATGCGCATGGCGTAGTCGGCGCCGCCCAGAAGCTGCGCCTCGCCCACGCCCTGGATGCGGGCGATGGCGTCGCGGACGTTGAGGTTGACGTAGTTGGCGAGGAACAGTTCGTCACGGGTCTCTGCCGGGGCGTAGAAGATCACGACCTGGAGAAAGCTGGTCGACTGCTTTCGGACGCTCACCCCCTGTTCGACCACCTCGCTCGGCAGGCGCGGGCTCGCCAGGCTGACCCGGTTCTGCACGTCGACCTGGGCGCGGTCGGCATCGGTGCCGACCTCGAAGGTCACCTGCAGCGAGTAGGCGCCGGTGCTGGAGCTGGTCGAGCTCATGTAGATCATGCCATCGACGCCGTTGACCTCGGCCTCGATGGCGGCGCCCACCGTGGTGGCGACGGTGCGCGCATCGGCACCCGGGAAGAACGCCTCGACCTGGATGACGGGCGGTGTGATCTCGGGGAATTGGGCGACCGGGATGCGGCTCAGCGAGATCGCCCCGGCCAGCGTGATGATGATGGCCACCACCATGGCCAGGCGGGGGCGCAGGATGAAGGTCTTGGAGATCACGAGCGGCGGTCCCTGAGGGCCCGCACCTCGACCCCTTCGCGCACCCGCTGCACGCCCTGGACGATGACCTCCTCGCCCGGCTCGAGGCCGTCCAACACTTCGTAGGTCGCCCGGCCGGCCGTGCCGAGTTCGACCCGGCGCTGGTGGACGATGCCGTCGTCGTCGACCACCAGCACGAAGCGCCCCTCGCGGTCCTGTTGCACGGCAGCAAAGGGCACCACCGGCACCTCGCGCGGCTCGCCCACCTCGACCACGACGGTGACGAACTGGCCGGGCAGCAAGAGCCGGTCGGGGTTGGGGAAGGTGGCGCGCACGGCAAGCGTGCCCGTGGTTGCATCGATGGTCGTGTCGAAGAAGTCGATCACGCCCTCTTGCTCGTAGCGTTCGCCGTCCGGCAGCTGCAACGAGGCGCGAAAGCGCCCATCGAGGGCGGCACCGCCTTCGCCGACCAATTGGCGCTGGACGGTGACGTAGTCGACGTCGCCGACGAAGAAGCGCACGCGGATGGGGTCCAGCTTGACGATCCGCGCGAGGGGGCCCGTCCCCGGCTCTACCAGGTTGCCGACGGTGACGTTGGTCGCACCGATGCGTCCGCTGATCGGTGCGGTGATCCGGGTGTAGGACAACAGGAGTTCGGCCTGGCGCACGGCGGCCTCGCCCGCCCGCACCTCGGCCTCGGCCCCGTCGAAGCGGGCGCGGGCTTCGTCGCGCTGGGCCTCCGAGACGGCCTGGCGGGCGGCCAGGGTCTCCAGCCGGTCGAGGGCAAGCCGCGCTGCCACCACCTCGGCCCGCGCCCGTGCCACGCGGGCTTCGGCTGCCGCCAGATCGGCCTCGTAGCGGGCGCGCTCGATCTCGTAGAGCAGATCGCCGGCCGCGACGTCATCGCCGTCACGAAACGCGACCGCCTCCAGAAAACCCTGCACCCGGGCGCGCAGATCGACCTGCTCGATGGCCTCGACGCGGCCGACGAAGGTCTCGCTTTGCACGACCTCCTCGATCTCGATCGGCGCCGTCACCACCGCCGGCCGCAGGTCCTCCGCGCGAGCCACCGGCGACGACAAGAGGAGGACGCCCAGTAAGGCGACCAAGGGGGCGTGCATGACGGCACCTCGAATATGGGGGGCTGGGGAACAGCGGCGATGCTTCAAAGGCTGGTGTCGACGATCCAGCCTGTCAACGCCGCGCGATCACTTTCCGATATGGCAGCCGCGTTGCCGCCGGCTCCTGCTGTGGCAATGGCAACGCCACTCCGTTCCTGATGTGGCAGTGGCATTGCCACTGCCGGGGGGGCAAGGGGGGACCATCAAGTCCCCCCTTCTTCCTTCCTTCCTTCCTTCCTTCCTTTCTTTCTTCCTATCGTCCCTCTCCTCTCAAGCCAGCGACAGGCCGCCGTCGACGCGCAGCACTTGGCCGGTGATCTGCCGGGCTTCCTTGGAGAGCAGGAAGGCCACGGCGGCGGCGACGTCGGCGGGCTCGGCGAGGCGGCCGGTGGGGGTGGCGCGGGCGGCGGCTTGCCAGGCGGCGGGGTCGAGGGCGGCGTGGCCGCCGTCCTTGCGGGTGTAACCGGGGGCGACGACGTTCACGGTGCAGCCTTGGGGGGCGAGTTGGAAGGCGAGGGTGCGGGCGAGCGCTTCGAGGGCGGCCTTGGCGGCGGCCGTCGTTGGGAAGATGGTGTCGTTGATGCCGATGTCGTGGGCAACGAACGAGCCGATGGCGACGACGCGGCCCCAGGCGGAGGCCGCCAGATCGGGCAGGGCGGCGTTGACGAGGGCGGCGAAGCTTCTGGCGTGCAGGTCGAGTTGAGCACCCAGGTCGGCCGTGGTGAAGGCGCCGAAGGGCCGTTTGTCGGCGCGGCCGGCGTTGCTGACCAGCTGGTCGAGCCGGCCGAAGACCTTGCGGCTCTGTTCGATCAGGGCTTCGGCCGCGATCGGATTCGCGAGGTCGGCGATGAGCGTATCGACCAGCGCACCTTGCCCGCGGGCGGCTTCGGCCGTTGCCCGCAAGCCCTCGGTGTTGGCGCGGGTGGTGAGGAGGAGGGCGGTGCCGGGGGCGGCGAGCGCTTTGGCGGTGGCAGCGCCGATGCCGGAGGCGGCACCGGTGACGAGGACGACGCGATCGATCAAGGCGGCCATGCGCGGGAGAGCTCCGAGGCTTCAAGCATCTTGGAAAGTGGTGTTGAGTGGGGGGCGCGGGACGGCGGCGTCAAGGTCGCCGGTTCTTGGGCGGTAGAGGAGCAGGCTTGGTCAGTCCGGCTGGCATCAGGTTGCGGACCGCGGCGTTGGCGCCTTGGGAGCTCCGAACCCTTTGGTGGGCGGCCCCACCCTTGGCGGTCTTCGGGCTTGCGCATCTGTTGTTCGAGCTGGTCGGGGGGGCCTATGCCGCGATCGGGCTGGCCGAAGCCCGTCTTGGGCCGATGCCGGTCGCCGTCGAGGCGGTGCGGGCCGGCTTCGGTTGGGCGACCGGTGCCCTGGTCTATCTGACCGTGGGCGTTGGGGTGGGCGTGGCGGCCGTGCGGATCGTCCGGCATCACGTGCAGGGCCCGGCAGCAAGGCCGTTTCACGTCCTGGCCCTCGTCATCAGCGCGGTCGGGCTGGTGCATCTGGCGGGGGTGGACGCGCTCGATCTGCCACTCGGCGGTATCTTTCGCATCACCATGACGAGCCTCGAGCACGCCGACCTGTTCGAACCCTGGCGGCAGTGGGGCATCGGCGCGGTGGTGGCCGGCATCAACGTCTTGAGCGTCATCGTGCCGGCGCTGATCGTCACGGCGGCGGCGGTGAGCGCCTTGCCGCCTTTGGACGGCTGGAGCGAGGCGAGCCTGATGCGCCGTGCCCGTCAGGTCCGCCAGGTGGTGACCCTCGCGGCCGCCTTCATGGTTGCCGGCGTGTTGCACATGGGGGCTTGGACGCATTGGGCCGGTGCGCTCGCGGGTGGCCAAGGTCTCGACGTGTTGGCGACGACGGTCACCCTGTTTTGGGGCGCTGCCTTCACCTTGATGATCGCGAGTTTCTACCTGCCGGTCGCCGCCGTGTTGCGGCGGCTTGCCGAGGCCGAGATGTACCGGCAGGAGATCGCCGCGGACCAGCGGGCCGGGTGGCTCCAGGCGCGCGATTTGTCCTTTACCTGGAACCAGCAGCTGCCGCAGCTGGCGGCGATGGCGGCGCCCTTGTTGGCCGGCCCGCTCAGTGAGGCCATCCGTGCGAGCGTCGGTCAGCTCGGCCTGTAGCGTGTTTCCTGCTTAGGTCACGTTCGCGCCTGCCCTCACTCCCCTCTGCCAGGGCACAAGCCTTTCGCTCAGCGCCCCAGCGCCGTTCCGGTCAGCCGGCGACGTGGTCGTCGTCGGCCGCGCGGCTGGTTTGGCGCGAGGCGGCGAGCCGCGCCCCTTCGCTGGTCGCCAGCGCTTGGGCGACGTTGCCGCGGGCGAAGGCCCAAGGCGCGTTGGCGGCGCCGAACACCCGGTTCATGACGTCGGTCGCGTTCAGCCGCGGGGCCACGGAAAGCCGGCGGTTGCGCTGGTAGCGCGCCAGGGTTTCGGCGCTGGCGAAGCGCTCGCCCTCGACCCGCCACAGCATCGCCAGTTCGTGGACGTCGCCGATGCCGAGGTTGAAGCCCTGGGCATGGATCGGGTGGCCGCCATGGGCCGCGTCGGCGACCAGCGCCAGACGCGGTGCCACGAAGCGGTCGGCCTGCAGCGTGCCGAGCCGAATGGCGAAGGTGGGGGTGGTGAGCTCCATCGCCGTAATGCCCGGATAGCCCAAGGCCGTCGCCAACTCGTCCAGGAGGTCGTCCGATGGCAGCCGGCGCCGCCTTTGCGTCTGCGCCGGGCCGTCGATCCAGGTGACCGCGAAGTGCTGGTCCTGCAGCGGCAACACGGCGAGCGGCCCCTCGGGGCGGAGCTGTTCGATGGCGGTATCGCCGTCGAGACCGTCGCCGGCGAGGGCGAAGATCAGCGCGCTTTGGGCCAGTTCACTGCGCTTGGCGGTCAGGCCTGCGGCTTCGCGCACGCTCGATTCGCGGCCGTCGGCGCCAACCACGAGCTTGGCGAGCAGCGTGGTCCCGTTTTCCAGGGCGATGCGCCGCTGGCCACCCTCCAGGTTGAGCGACACCAAGCGATGATGGTGGATGTGGTCGACCGCTGGCGTCGCGGCCAACGCCGCCCACAAGCCCCGCCGCAATTCGGTCAGCGTCAAGGCGTAGGTCAGCGCCGAGCGACCCAGGTCGCGGCCGCGATAGAGATGCTCGACGCCGGTGCTGGTGTCGTGGATGCGGACCTTGGTCAGCGCGCGCGCCGCCGCCGCCAGCTCATCCCATAGCTCCAAGTCGATGAGACGGTCGCGCGATCCGGGCATCAAGGCGACGGCACGGCAATCGTCGCCGGCCGCGTCGTGGGACACGGCCGGGTCGATCAGAGCGGTGCGCAGACCTTGGCGGGCGGCCACCACCGCGGTGGCAACTCCTGCCGGCCCGGCGCCCACCACCACGACATCGTAGAGGGTGGCAGCCATCGTCGTCCCGGACTGGTTGTCCGGAACGACTTTTGGCTAGAGCAGACCTTGGGTCAAGAGCTCAGCGTCCGCCGGGTCCGCGGCACGACGCAGCAGCGAGAGTTTGAGCTTCTGCAAGGCGCGATGCTCGATCTGGCGCACGCGCTCCTTGCTGATGCCCAAAACCTTGCCCAAATCCTCGAGCGTGCAGGCCTCGTCGGCCAGTCGGCGCTCGCGGATGATGGTCTGTTCCCGCTCGTTGAGCTCGGCAATGCTCTCGGCCAGCCAGCGCTGCACCTTGGAGCGATCCATCGTGCCGCCGACGCTGGTCTCCGGGCACGGCCGCTCGTCGGCCAGGAAATCCTGCCACTGGTCCTCGCCCTCGATCGAAATCGTGGCATTCAGACTTTGGTCGGAGGCCGAGAGCCGCATCTCCATCGCTTCGACGTCGGTCACGTTGACGCGCAACTCCTGCGCGATGAACGCCCGATCCGCATCGTCCATGTGCGATTTGGTGCCGTCCTGGAGCTTGGCGCGGAGGCGGCGGAGATTGAAGAACAGCGACTTCTGCGCAGCCGTGGTGCCGGTCCGCACCACCGACCAGTTCTTCAGGATGTAGTCCTGCATGGCGGAGCGAATCCACCAGGCGGCGTAGGTCGAAAACCGCACGTCGCGCTCGGGCTCGAACCGCGCCGCCGCCTGCATCAAGCCGACGGTGCCCTCCTGCACCAGATCGCCCATGGGCAGGCCGTAGTGCTTGAAGCGCGAGGCGGTCGAAACGACGAGGCGGGTATAGGACGCGATCAGTTCGTGCAGCGCTTCCTCGTCCCCGTCGTGACGCCAGCGCCGGGCGAGGTCCAATTCGTGCTCGCGGGTGAGCAAGGGCGCGTTCATCGCCTGGCGGATGAACTTCCGGTTGGCACGCTGGCTGTCGGGGGTGTCCAGATAGGCCATCATCGACTCCGAGCACTGTCTCTTCGTCGAGTGATACGCGGCGTCACGGCCGCTGGATCAGCCCCGCGCGAAATCCGTTGCGCCGATCAGGGTGCCCCTGCCGCGCGGGCCCGCACCATGAACGCATCCATCGCGATTTCGTTGACCAGCCACCAGAGGTAACCGTCGCTGCGAAAGGCCTGCCAGTGCTCGAAGATGCGGCGGAAGGGGTTCTGCCCCGACCGGTGGTGGGGATTGGCGAAGCTCAACCCAACCGGAACACGCTCGAGCCCTTCTTCCAACGCCTGTCGTCATTGTCCCGTCACCGTCCCTCCGCTAAGTCGGCCTGATCGTCGTCGGCGGAGCCTCGATGCTGGAAATTCGTGATTTGGGCCGGACCTATGGGCCGGTGACCGCGCTCGCCGGGCTCGATCTGACGGTCCGCAAGGGCGAATTCGTCGGCATCATCGGTCGTTCGGGGGCAGGGAAGTCGACGCTGCTCCGCCTCATCAACCGGCTGGTCGAGCCCACCTCGGGGCGTATCGTCTTCGACGGTTTGGACGTCACGGCGCTGCGCGGGGCGGAGCTGCGCGCCTGGCGGCGGCGGGCAGCGATGATCTTTCAGCAGTTCCACCTGATCGACCGCCTCGACGTGATCACCAACGTCCTGGTTGGCCGGTTGTCGCAGGTGGGGCGGTTGCGGACCTGGTTGCTCGCCTTCCCACCGGCGGAACGGGCCATGGCGGTCGAGGCGTTGGAGCGGCTGGACATGGCCGAGCGCGCGCTGCAGCGGGCCGATCGGCTCTCGGGCGGCCAGCAGCAGCGGGTCGCCATCGCCCGGGCGCTGGTGCAAGAGCCGGACCTGATCCTCGCCGACGAGCCGATCGCCTCGCTCGATCCCCTGAGTGCGCGGCAGGTGATGGAGGCGCTCGCGCGCATCAACCGCGAGGACGGGCTGACCGTCCTCTGCAACCTGCACGCCCTCGACGTGGCGCGCACCTATTGCAGCCGGGTGGTGGGGATTGCCGAGGGCCGCCTCGTGTTCGACGGGCCGGTGACGGGCCTCGACGAGGCGACCATCCGGCGCATCTACGGCGACGAGGCCGCCATCCCGAAGGACGCGCCGCAGGACGCGGCGGCGTGAGCTCCGACGCCGTTCGGCTGTTCGAGACGAGGCGCGCCGAGCAGATCGCCGCCCGCCGCCGACAAACGGCCCTTTTCGGTGTGGTGTTCCTCGCGGCCTTCGCGGTCTCGGTCGTCGTCGGCGAGGTCAGCCTCGAGCGGCTCGCCACCGGCTTGCCGCGCTTTTTCGCCTATATCGAGCGCACCCTGCCGACGCTCTCCTTGGCCACGCTCGGCGCCGACCTCGGCCGCTGGTTCTGGAACTTCGAAGGCTGGCTCCGGCTCTTGTTCGACACCATCCTGATCGCCTTCGTCGCCACCACGCTGGGCGTCATCGGCGGCTTCCTGCTCTCCTTCGCTGCCGCCAAGAACCTGGTCGCCAACCCCTGGATCCACCACGGCGCGCGCCGCTTTTTGGAGCTGATGCGCACCGTGCCGGAGTTGGTGTTCGCGCTCTTCTTCGTCTTCGCCTTCGGTCTCGGGCCGATGGCCGGCGTGCTCGCCATCGCCCTCCACACCCTGGGCGTGCTCGGCAAGCTGTTCGCCGAGATCAACGAAAACGTGACGGCGAAGTCGCTCGACGGCGTGGTCGCGGCCGGCGCCAGCTTCGATCAGGTGATCCGCTTCGGCGTCGTGCCGCAGGTGTTGCCGGGTTTCGTCAGCTACACGCTGCTCCGCTTCGAGATCAACGTCCGCTCGGCCTCGGTGATCGGCTTCGTCGGCGCCGGCGGCATCGGCCAGGAGCTGATGTTCGTCATCAACCAGTTCATCTACACCGACATCAGCGCGATCCTCTTGATGCTGATCGTGACGGTCGCCCTGATCGACCTCGGCTGCGAAAAGCTGCGCCACCGGCTGATCGGCCAGGAGAGCCTCAAATGAGCCGGCCCGACAGCACCCGCATCGCCGCCCTCGCCGCCCGCTACCCCGGCACGATCTACGCGCCGCCGGGCCAGCTCTGGGGACGGCGCGCCGTCGTTGCCGGCTTCTTCGTCGCGTTCCTCTGGGCGAGCGATCACCTCGGCATGTCCTTTGCCCGCCTGCTCCAGGGCCTGCAGGACCTCGGCATCGTCGCCTCGATGATGGTGCCGCCAACCTCGGCCGGCTTCTTTTGGGACTACGTCCACGCGCTCGGCGAAACGCTGGCCATGGCGTTTCTCGGCACCTTGCTCGCGAGCCTCGCCTCGATCCCGCTGGGCTTTCTGGGAGCGCGCAACGTCGTCGCCAACCCGGTGATCCACTTCGGCCTCAGGCGCGTGCTCGATGTCATCCGCGGCGTCGACAGCCTGGTCTGGGCCTTGATCTTCGTCTCGGTCGTGGGTCTGGGGCCCTTTGCCGGCATCCTCGCCATCGCCCTCAACGACACGGGCGTGCTCGCCAAAATGTACGCCGAAGCCATCGAGGGCGCCGACCGCAAAGCCTCCGAGGGTGTGGCCGCCGCCGGTGGCAGCAAGGCCGACATCGCCCGCCTCGCCATCTTCCCGCAAGTGTTCCCGGTGTTCCTCTCGAACAGTCTCTACTTTTTCGAGGCCAACACCCGCTCCGCCACCATCCTCGGCGTCGTCGGCGCCGGCGGCATCGGCTTCTTCCTCGCCGACCGCATCCGCGTCAACGCCTGGAGCGACGTCTGCTTCATCATCCTCCTGATCCTGCCGACCGTCGCGCTGATCGACTACCTCTCCCGCTTCCTGCGCGAGCGCGCCATCGGCGTCGAGCCGCCCGCCGAGGCGCTCAGCCGGTGACGCACCCCGCCTTGGACCTCGTCTGGGTCACCGCCGCCCCCGGCGAAATCGGCCTGATGCGCGCGCCGGGTCACGGCGACGGCGTCGCCCAGGACCTGGCGGCGGTGAAGGCTCAGAACGTGGCGGTCCTCGTCAGCCTGATCGAAGCGAGCGAGCCGCACCTGCTCGACATCGCCGGGTGCGCCGCCGGCACCGAGCTCGGCTGGCACCACCTCCCCATCGCCGACTTCGCCGTCCCCGACGCCGCCTGGGAACGGGCGTGGCAAACCGTGCGCCCGCACCTCCACCACGCCCTGGACCAAGGTCAGCGCATCGCCGTCCACTGCCGCGGTGGCCGCGGCCGCAGCGGCCTGGTCGCCGCGAGACTCCTCATCGAACGCGGCTGCGACGCCGACGCCGCCATCAGCGCGGTGCGCGCCGTCCGCCCCGAAGCCATCGAAACCCCCGAGCAGATGGCCTACGTCCGCGCGGTGCTGCGGCGGGAATAGGGCAGGCCAAGGGGGCTTTTGGCCCCCTTGGAAACCCCCCGGCGGAAACGGTTGCGGGACGTGCCAGCACGTCCCGCAACCGTTTGCGCCAGTTTGCTTTCCCATTGGCGACGGCTTCAGCCGTCGCTCGGGGGGCGCGGGGGGCCAAAAGCCCCCCGATCCCTGCCTTGCTTTTGCCTTCTCTCGGCTTCAGCCGCCGCGTTGGCGGAGCATCTCGCGGCGCATGGCGATGCTGTCTTCGAAGGCTTCGTGGCCGACGGGGACCATCATGGTCCACGAGCCACCGGCGCTGACGATGTCGAACCGTTCGGGGTCGGCTTCGTGGAAGGTGGTGAGGGCTTCGAGCAGGTCGGCCTTGAGGTCGTCCGGGGCCGAGGCCCGGATGCTCCAGGCGTCGGAGGGGATGAGTGGGCTTTCCCAGATGACGCGGATGGCGCCCGGCTCCAGTTGGCCGCGGTCGATCATGCGCTGTGCCGCACCGTTGTCTTCGGAAAAGTGCCAGGTGGCGGCGGCGTCGTAGGTGCCGCGCACGACGGCGAGGATGCCGTTTTCGTGGCTGCCCGCGAAGCCGGTCTGGGCGAAGTGGCCTTGGCCGAAGCCGAGCTGGTTCAGGTAGAAGTTGGGCACGAGGTAGCCCGAGGCCGAGTTCGGGTCGGCAAAGGCGAGGGTTTGGCCTTTGAGGTCGTCGAGTGATTGGGCCTCGCTGTCGGCGCGGACGACGACGATGCCGAAATAGCCGCGGTCGCCCGTGCGCGACACGGCGTGGGCGAGGGGTTCGAGGTCGCCGCCGAGAACGTCGTAGGCGGCGGCATAGGCGGCAGCTCCGAACATCGCGACGTGCGCCTCGCCCGCGTCCATCGCCTGGATGATGCCGCTATAGGCGTTGGCCATGCGCAGCGTCACGGGCACGCCCAGGGTTTCGCTGAGGTACTCGGCGAGCGGGCCGTAGCGGCGCTGGCCCTCCTCGGCATTCTCGATCGGCGGGATGCCGACGGTGAGGCTCCTTTGGGTTTCGCGCCAGTCGGCGGTGGCCGGGCCGGCGGCGAGGCCCAGGGCCAAGGCCGTGGCGGTGAGCAGGGTTCGGCGATGCATGGAAGCGTGGGTCCTTCGTGGCTGCGGGTGGGAGGTATGCGTTCGGCTCGCGACGGTAAAGCAAGCCGTGTGACAACCCCACGACAATCGGCCGAAGGTACAGGACGCGGGTTGCGGGCGCCTGCACGTATCTCCCCTGCGGTGACGGCCATGGACGGGTGCCTCGAGTTCTGATCCAACCGCGGATCGGGGGGCTCCACAACGCGGCCCAGGGGGCTGGACGAACATGGTGCGGGCAAGGCAGGGCCAGTCGATCGGCACGCCCCAGGCGGCGCGTTTGGTGGCGCCGCACGGTCGCTTTGCGGCGTCGTTCGTCGAGGCGCTGGCCGAGGGCTTCTGCCGCGGCAACCGGCCGCGCGCAACGCCACGCGAGCTGCGCCAGGCCGAGGGCGACTTCACCCGCTTCATGGCGGCCCGGTTGCAGGCGGCGCAGCGGATCGTGCCGCCGAGCGGCGAGCGGTTGTCGCCGGTGCCGGCGTCGCTGCACTGGCTCGTGGTCGGGGGCGTGTTCGTCGGCGAGCTCAGCTTTCGCCGTCGCTTGAATGCGTGGCTGGTGCAATCGGGTGGGCACATCGGCTACGGCATCCGCCCGACCTGGCGCCGACGGGGCTTCGGGGCGCGTTTGCTGGCCCTCGGCCTCGACGAGGCGCGGGCGGCCGGGCTCAGCCAGGTGCTGCTCACCTGCCACGACGACAATGCGGCCTCGGCCGGCGTGATCGAGGCGAATGGCGGCATCCTGGCGGGCGTCGTCGACGACGTCTTCGGCGGCGGACCGTTGCGCCGCTACTGGATCGACCTCGGAGCCCAGCCTTGTCCAGCCTGATCTTTCGCGGCCGCGAGCAGTCGCCCGCCGTCGTCGGCGTGCTCTGCGTCGTTGCCGGCATGGGCTGCGTCACCTTGAACGACGCCTTGATGAAGTGGCTGAGCCCGACCTACGCGCTGCACCAGGCCGTGTTCGTCCGCTCGCTGTTTTCGGTCGGCCTGTTGCTCGCGATTGCCGTCTTTACGACCGGCTTGGCCAGCCTCAAGACCAAGCGGCCGGGGCTGCACCTGTTGCGCGGTCTGCTCGTCATCTTCATCAACTCGGTCTATTTCTTGGCACTGGCGGCGATGCCCTTGGCCGAGGCGATGGCCATTTTCTTCGTGGCGCCGTTGTTCATCACCCTGTTCTCGGTGCCGATGCTGGGCGAGCGCATCGGTCCCTGGCGCCTGGCGGCGGTGGTGATCGGGCTTTTGGGCGTGGTCGTCATGCTCCGGCCGGGGGGCGAGGGGCTGGAGCTGACCGCGCTGCTGCCGGTGGCGGCCGCCATTGCCTATGCCTTCATGCAACTGCTCACCCGCCGCCTCGGCATGACCGACCGGGCGCTGACCATGACCTTCTCGATGCAGTCGTGCTTTTTGGTCTTCAGCCTCGTGGTGGGCCTCGGCATCGGCGACGGCCGCTTCGGCGACGTCGAACATCCGAGTTGGGCGTTCCTGTTGCGCGCCTGGACCTGGCCCGAGCCCCACGACGTCGCCATCCTGGCGCTGTGCGGCACGATGGTGGCCTTGGGCGGCATTCTGATCTCCCAGGCCTATCGCCTGGTGGAGGCGACGGCCGTGGCCCCGTTCGAATACACGGCATTGCCCATCGCCGTCTTTTGGGGCTGGCTGATGTGGGGGGACATGCCGGACCTGGTCGCCTGGACGGGGCTTTTGCTCATCGCCAGCGGCGGCCTCCTCGTCATCTGGCGCGAAGGTCGGCGCCGGCGGCCCCTGGTCGCCGAGCGGCCCTTGCCGCGCAGCCGCTGAGCCGACGCTTGGCCGCGCTGTTCGACACCCGACCCGGCTTCGTGCGCCACTTGGCGCCGGGCCTTCTGCTGTGCTTCACCGTGGCCGCCGCCGCGACCTTCCTCGGCGAGCATTACGGCGCGCCCGTGATGCTGTTCGCGCTCTTGATCGGCATGGCGTTCCACTTCCTCAGCACGGACGCCAAGTGCCAAGCCGGGATCGACTTCACCGCCAAACGGCTGTTGCGCGTCGGCGTGGCGCTGCTCGGCGTGCGGGTCACGCTCGACCAGATCTTCGCCCTCGGGCTAGGCCCGGTCTTGCTGGTCATCGCCTGCCTCGTGGCCACCCTCGCCGTCGGCGTCGTGATCGCGCGGGCGTTCGGGCGCGGCCGTGCCTTCGGCATCCTGACCGGCGGGGCGGTTGCCATTTGCGGTGCCTCGGCGGCACTTGCCATCTCGGCAGCGCTGCCGCGCTACGCCGGCAAGGATCGCGACACGCTCTTTACCGTGATCGCCGTCGCCACCCTCTCGACGGTGGCGATGGTGCTCTATCCGGTCCTGTTCGCCGTGCTGGGGTTCGACGACGTCGAGAGCGGCATCCTCATCGGCGCCACCATCCACGACGTGGCGCAGGTGGTGGGCGCCGGCTACGCCGTCTCGCCCGAGGCCGGCGACGTGGCGACCTACGTCAAGCTGTTGCGCGTCACCATGCTGCCGGTCGTGGTCGTGGTGATCGCGTTGGTGGCGAGCCGCATGGCCCAGGAGGGCGCCGCGGCCGCACCGTTGCCGCTGTTCGCCTTCGGCTTCGTCGCCCTGCTCCTGGCCAACAGCTTCGGCCTGATCCCGGCGGCGGTGGTCGCCGTCCTGGACACGGCCTCGCGCTGGCTCCTGGTCGGCGCCATCGCCGCCCTCGGCATCAAGACCTCGCTCAAGGCCATGGTCGACCTCGGCCCCGTCCCCCTCGCCATCGTCGTCGGCGAGACCCTGTTCCTTTTGGCGCTGGCGGTCGGGCTGCTCATGCTCCTATGAGCCGGGGGCGCGGATCGGCCGTTCGGCGGTGAGGTCGAACACGAACAGCCGGTCGGCCCAGCCCTCGCCGCTTTGGAAGCGCTGGTAGCCGTAGTCCATCAAGGCCCGCATGTAGACCGGATCGAACGGCCCCGAATAGGGCAGGTCGAAGTCCTCCCCGATCCACGTCGCGTTGAAATCAAAGCCGGTCCGCTCGGCCACCTGCATGGAGAGCAACAGGCCCGCCGCACCGTTGATGGCGATCATGGTCGAGATGGTGTGCTGGCCGATGTCGGGCAGGCGGGGCTGCACGACCTCCCATTCCGGCAACAGACGGCCGTTGCGGATCACGTACATGGTGCGCTGCGGCTGGTAGCCCCGATCCTCGAACAGGTCGTGCGTCAACAAAACGCCGCCCATCACCGTCGTCTGCGAGATGATGCCGCCATCGCCGTGCAGCTCGTCGTAGAGCCGGCCGTCGGCTTCCACCTCCATGCGCACCAGGGGAAAGGCGACCGGAATGGAGGCGGAGGCGAGCAGTGCGCGGTGGAACACGTCAAGCCGGTTGGGGGCGTCGCTCGCTGCGATGCAGCCGAGGTTCCAAACCACCGGACGCTTGGCATCGAGGCTCGTGCTCTGCACGAGTAGGCGACGACCTTTGGCGTGTTCTCGGGCCACCGCGTCCAAAAGCTCGGGCGTGGCGTAGCGGCGGATGGTCTCCAACAGCGGTTCGGTGTCGACGATCGAGGCGGCTGACCAGATCGAGGTCAACGGCCGGCGCCGGATCACCTGATCGGCCGTGATGCTATAGACCTCCTCCAGCGCATCGTCCCAATCGGGTCCGAGAAAGGCGAAGGGGGCGGTCAGCGCGCCGGTGCTCACGCCGGTCACGACGGTGAACTCGGGCCGCGTCCCGCTCTCGGACCAGGCGCGCAAAAAGCCGGCGCCGAACGCCCCGTCGTCGGCGCCGCCGGACAAGGCCAGGATGCTGAACTCGGCGTCGCCGCCGGGACGGAAGCGGTCGGGATAGGCCCGTTCCAGCTGATCGATCAGCTCGTCGATGGCCGCTCGGGCCACGATCTCCTCGGCGATCGGCCACGTCCGCGCACAGTCGATCCCGGGCACCTGGGCGAGGTGCAGCAAGCCTGCGGGCAACGGATTGCGGGGCGGTTGAGCCGCGGCGCAGCCCGCCACCGCCAAGACGAGCATGACGGCGAGCGGGCGGCGCATGCGCCTCAGGCCACCTTCAAGGGCTTGTACTTGATGCGGTGCGGCTCGGTCGCATCGGCGCCGAGGCGGCGGCGCTTGTCGGCTTCGTACTCGTCGAAATTGCCCTCGAACCACTCGACGTGGCTGTCGCCCTCGAAGGCGAGGATGTGGGTGGCGATGCGGTCGAGGAACCAGCGATCATGGCTGACGACGATGGCCGAGCCCGCGAAGTCCAACAGCGCTTCTTCGAGGGCGCGCAGCGTGTCGACGTCGAGGTCGTTGGTCGGCTCGTCGAGCAGGATGACGTTGGCCCCACCCTTCAAGAGCTTGGCCATGTGCACCCGGTTGCGCTCGCCGCCCGAGAGCTGGCCCACCTTCTTTTGCTGGTCCGCACCCTTGAAGTTGAAGGCCGAGACGTAGGCGCGGCTCGGCATGGTGCCCTTGCCGAGTTCGATCACCTCGGCCCCGCCGCTGATCTCCTGCCAGACGGTCTTGTTCGGATCGAGGCTTTCCCGGCTCTGGTCGACGAAGCCGAGCTTCACCGTGTCGCCGAGCTTGATCGAGCCCTGGTCGGGCTGGGCCTCGCCGATGATCATCTTGATCAGGGTCGACTTGCCCGCACCGTTCGGGCCGATCACACCGACGATGGCGCCGGGCGGCATGGTGAAGGACAGATCCTCGATCAACAGCCGGTCGCCGAAGCCCTTGTAGACGCCTTCGCATTCGATGACGTTGCCGCCGAGGCGGGGGCCCGGCGGAATGATGATCTGGGCGGAGCCGGGGGCGCGGTCGCGCGCTTCGGCGAGCAGGTTCTCGTAGGCCGTGACGCGCGCCTTGGCCTTGGCCCGCCGACCGCTCGGGGATTGGCCGATCCACTCGGCCTCGCGGGCGAGGGTGCGCTGGCGCGCCTGGTCCTCGCGCTCTTCCTGCTCCAGGCGCTTTCGCTTGTTCTCGAGCCAGGCCGAGTAGTTGCCCTCGAACGGGATGCCGCGGCCGCGGTCGATTTCGAGGATCCAGCCGGCAACGTTGTCGAGGAAGTAGCGGTCGTGGGTGATGGCGACGACGGTGCCCTTGTATTCCTGCAAAAAGCGCTCGAGCCAGGCGACGCTCTCGGCGTCCAGATGGTTGGTCGGTTCGTCGAGCAGCAGCATGTCGGGCTGGGCGAGGAGCAGCCGGCAGAGGGCCACGCGGCGCTTCTCGCCGCCCGACAGCGTGGCCACCTCGGCGTCGCCCGGCGGGCAGCGGAGCGCATCCATCGCCATCTCGACGGTGCGCTCGATCTCCCAGCCGTTCACGGCGTCGATCTTTTCCTGCAGGTCCGCCTGCTCCGCCATCAAGGCGTCGAAGTCGGCGTCCTCGTCGGCGAAGTGCATGGAGACTTCGTTGAACCGGTCGATCAGCGCCTTGGTCTCGGCCACCCCCTCCATGACGTTGCCCATGACGTCTTTCGAAGGGTCGAGTTCCGGCTCCTGGGACAGATAGCCGATCTTCACGCCGTCCGCCGCCCAGGCCTCGCCGTTGAAGTCCTTGTCGAGGCCGGCCATGATCTTGAGCACGGTCGATTTGCCGGCGCCATTGACGCCGAGCACCCCGATCTTGGCACCGGGGAGAAACGCGAGCGTCACGTTTTCGAAGATCTTTTTCCCGCCGGGAAAGATCTTCGTCAGCTGACGCATCACGTAGATGTATTGATAGGCGGCCATGGGCGTTCGCTCGGCTCGTTCGACGATGTCGGGATGAACCGCCTATGTAGCAGTGTGGGCGAAGCCGCAAAAGGCCCCGCCCACGCCACGATCAATCGAGGTCGTCGAATTCGTCGAAGATGTCGTCCCCCGTGGCCGTCTCACCGGTGATGACGAAGCGGCGGTTCTGCAGATAGGTCGAACGCAACGACGCGTAGAAATCGAGGCTGGTGCGCTCGAGGTCGTCGAGCAGGTCCAGCACACCCTCGCGGGCATGGACGATGCCAACCCCGGTCAGCGTCCAGGACGCCTCGGCCGGAAACACCCAGAACCAGGGGGTGCTGACGGCGTCGACGCCGAGACCGATGCCATCGCGGACGGTGGAGGGCCCGAGCAGCGGGATGACGATGTAGGTGCTCTCCTCCCAGCCCCAGCGGCCGAGCGTCACGCCGAACTCCTTGCCGCGGTTCACCTCGCGCGCATAGGGCGGCTCCAGATTGGCGGCGACGTCGAACAGACCGCCGACGCCGAGCGTCGTGTTGATGAAGAAACGGCCGAAGGTGTTGCCGGCCGCCTCCGCGTCGCCCTGCAGAATGGCGTTCAAGAAGCGCACCGGCTCCAAGAGATTGCTCAACACGTTGCCGACGCGTTCGCGGCCGTATTCCGGCACCACCCCACGGTAGGTGACGGCGGCCGGGCGCAAGAAGGCGCCATCGATCACCTGGTTGAAGGTGAAGACCCCGCGGTTGAACCGCTCCAGCGGGTCTTCCGGCGTCTGCGCGGCAGCCGGCAAGCTGCTGGCGAGGAGGACGGCGGTCAGGCCAAGGGCGATGGCGAGCCTTCGGGCAGCGCCCGTGGCCGAAACGGATCGTAATGCGACGGACGGGCCGAACATGTGCCGCTTTTCCTTCATAGGTCGTGGCGTGGCTGGGCGGGCGCAACCACCGCTCGCTTCGATATAGGTTCGTACGCGTTAAGCAAGTTTTGCCATGCGCGCTCCGTCCTTCTGCCTAGGCTCGCGGTAACGATGACGAAATCAACCGAGGGCACCCGTGGTCAAAATCGTTCGGCTCCACAATCTCCAACGCCGCCTGCGGTCGATCCTGGACGACAAGCCGCAGCTCGCCATCTCCTTCGAACGAGCTCTGGCCGATCAGGACGAAGAGGCGCTGGCCCAGGCCTTCGAGATCCTGCGCAGTTCGCCCAACGACGTCCGCCTCGCCGTCGAGGGGGCCATCCTCGACTGGCTCTTCGGCAGCGAGCGGGTGATCGCGGACGACGACTTCAGGGAGCAACCGACACCGTCCGCGACGGTGCATTGACGTCGCATTGACGTTGCGGCGAGGGGGCGGCGAGGGGGCGGCGAGGGGGCGGCGAGGGGGGCGGCGAGGGGGCGGGTACGGCATCGACAGGATGCGACTTGACGCGGATATAAAGATATCTGCATAAGTCGGCATGAATAGCAATTCGCCGCCTCTCGCCACCCCCGTGTCGCCCCCCCCGGGCGCGCCGATGGCCGCCTCACCCATGGCCGCTTGGCTCGATGCCTTGCGCGCCGTGGCCGAGCCCACCCGCGTGCGGCTGCTCGCCATCTGTGCGGCCGGCGAGTGGACCGTCAGCGAACTCACCCAGGTCATCGGCCAGTCGCAGCCGCGCGTGTCGCGACATCTCAAGGTGCTGGCGGATGCGGGCCTCCTCGAGCGGTTTCGCGAGGGGGCTTGGGTGTTCTACCGCCTCGCCCCCGGGGCACTCGGCCGCGCCCTGGTCGAGCTCTTGCCCCCGGCAGCGGAACTCGCGGCCGACCGGCGCCGCCTCGACGCGGTCCGCCTGGAGCGCCAACGCCGCGCTCAGGCCTATTTCGACGGCCAGGCGGCGGCCTGGGAGCAGGTGCGCGCGCTCACCGTCGGCGACGCCGAGGTCGACGCCGCCATCCGCGCCCTCCTGCGGGAAGAACCACCGTCGAGCCTGATCGACATCGGCACCGGCACCGGCCACATGCTGCGGCTGGCCGCACCCGTCGTCGAATTCGGCCTCGGCATCGACCTCTCGCTCGACATGCTGAGCGTGGCCCGCGCCAATCTCGACCTCGCGGGCGTGAGCCATTGCCAGTTGCGCCACGGCGACATGTATCAGCTGCCGGTCGCCGATCGGGCCTTCGACTGCGCCATTCTGCACCAGGTCCTGCATTTTGCAGCCGAGCCGGCGGCAGCCATCCGCGAGGCCGCGCGCGTGCTGGCCCCCGGCGGGCGCTTGATCGTGGTCGACTTGGCGCCACACGGCGTCGAGCGGCTGCGCGAAGAGTTCGCGCATCGCCGCCTCGGGTTCGCCGACGACGAGATCGAAGCCTGGGTCAGGGCCGCCGGTCTCGTGCCGGGCCAAGCCCGCCGGCTCGCCGGCAAGGTTGCGACCATCGTTCTCTGGCAGGCGCGCGCAGCTGGCGCTGTGGGGCAGACGCGCGCCGAAGCCGCCCTGACCGCACGGAGTGCCGCCGCATGACCGCATCATCCGTCCACCTGTCGTTCGAGATTTTCCCGCCCAAGACCGCCGCCGCAGCCGACGTGCTGCACGCGGCGTTGGCCGACCTTGCGGCCTTGCAGGGGCGCTTTTTGTCGATCACCAGCGGCGCTGGTGGCGGCACGCCCGGAGCCAGCGCCGAGCACGCCATCTCGCTCGGCGCCTTGGCGCGGATGCCGGCCCGCCCGCACCTGACCTGTGTGCAGGGCAGCCGCGGCGAGATCGAGGCCACGGTCACGGCATATCTCGACCACGGCATCACCCAGTTCGTGGCACTCCGGGGCGATTCGCCGGCCCCCGACGGCCGCTACCACCCGCGCGCCGACGGCTTCACCTTTCCCGATGCGCTGGTCGCGGCGTTGAAGGGCTGGGGTGCAGCGGACGTCGCCGTCGGCGCCTATCCCGAGGTCCACCCGGAAGCCCCGGACGAAGCCGCCTGCCTCGCCTACCTGCAGGCCAAGGTGGATGCAGGCGCCGACCGCATCCTCACCCAATATTGCTTCGAGACCGACACCATTCTCCGCTGGCGCGACCGGGTGGTCGCCGCCGGCATCGACGTGCCGATCGGCGTCGGCATCATGCCGATCGGCCACTTCCCGCAGATCAAGCGCTTCAGCGAGCGCTGCGGCGCCGGCGTGCCGGACTGGCTGGCCCGGCGCTTCGCGGGGCTGGAGCCGGGTTCGCCCGAGGCCCACGCGGTCGCGGTCGAGATCGCGGCCGAGCAATGCGCCCGGCTGGTGGCGGGCGGCATGACCCACCTGCACGTCTACACGCTGAACAAGAGTGCCTTGACACTCGCCCTGGTGCGCGCCCTCGAGGCCGAGCCCCTGGCGTTTCGCTGGGCCGCCTGACCGCCCCTGTTCGAAAGGAACGATGCTGGTGACACACGCCACCCGCGACGCCCTCTACGCTGCCGCCGAGCGCCGTATCCTGGTGCTGGACGGTGCCATGGGCACCATGATCCAGGCGCAAAGGCCGACCGAGGCCGACTATCGGGGCGAGCGTTTCGCCGATCACCCGAAGGACGTCGCCGGCAACAACGAGCTGTTGACGCTGACCCGCCCCGCCATGATCGAGGGCATCCACCGCGCCTTCCTCGAGGCCGGCTGCGACATCGTCTCGACCAACACCTTC
>RECO01000128.1 GCA_007694015.1 Geminicoccaceae bacterium | reverse complement strand
TCGATGCGCCGCTGCAGCGCACTGCCGGCAATCAGCGGCTCGACGTCGATCGCGCCGTCCTCGAAGGCCATCATCCGGTCCGATCCCCTACCGTGCCAACTCTAGAGCGTTTCCCGGTTAGGTAGCGCACGGGCCATCCCTCACCCCCGCCCGGCCACCCATGGCATCTTACACTCGTGGGTGGTCGGCCACCCCAAGCTGCAAAGCAGCTTGGGGACCCCGGCGGGCGGGGGTGAGGGATGGTCCGGCATTGCAGAAAACGCACCAGGAGCTGCGAACGGCTGTGGGTACGACCGAATCCGACCAAAGTCCCCTCGTCACGGCGGCAATTCTGCCGTTTCAGACCCACCCACGAGGCCCGGGCGAGGGCTCTCGGCCGCTGGAAGGCCACTGGGAAGGTCACTGGGAAGGGCACTGGGAAGGGCACATGGCACGCGACACCGATGCGATCCGCACGGCCGAGGCGCTGTTGCGCCTTTACGGCGACCGGGCCGAAGCGGAGGCGCGTGACCTTTGGCGGTTGCACCGCCAAAGCGGTGCCACCAACGCGGCGCGGGTGTGGCAGCGGGTGCTGTCCACCCTCGCCGCGTTGCGTGCGCAAAGCCGTCCCGCCCTGCACTGAGCCAAAGGGCTTCGCCGTCGCCCGTTGCCTTCGTCGCCGCTTCAACCGCCGCAAAAGCGGTGTATGGTGACGTCAAAGCAACGAGCCGGCAGGGGGGCTGACGATGCGGGTGGCGGATCTTCGCGAGTTCGACGGTAGCGGGGCGCTGATCACCGTGGCGGGCGATGTCACGGTGCACGAAGCGGTTCGAACCATGGCCGCTTCGTCGATCGGTGCGGTCTTGATCCTCGACGACCAGGACAAGGTGCGCGGTATCTTCACCGAGCGCGACCTCATGACCAAGGTGGTCGGCAAGGAGCTCGACCCCAAGACCACCCGCGTGCTCGACGTCATGACCACCGGCGTCAAGACCGTCCGCGTCGACGACGCCGCGGTCGATTGCCTGGAGTTGATGGCGGCGGGCCGCTTCCGCCACTTGCCGGTGGTCGATGCCGACGACCACCCGATCGGCATGCTGAGCCAGCGCGACTTCGTCGCCACCACCCTGCCGAAAGCCCTGGCCCTCACCACCCAGACCGCCCGGGCCACGGTCTCGAAGCGTTATCAGCCCTTCGCCATCGGGGCGAGTGTGCTGGCCTATACGCTCGTCATCGTCCTCGCGGTGCGCTTGTTCACCTGAGCGTTCAAGCACACAATTCCTCACACTATATGACGTGCTTCCTATCTCGGGTTCGGCCAACATCAGGTCGTGGCAGCGGGCTTGGAGCGCCTGCGGCAAGAGCCGGGAGAAGGGGCGTGTCCCAATTGGCGACGAACGCATCGACGATAGGGCAGGAACGGTGCGCGAGCGCCATCGACCTCAAGGGCTTCGTCGAACGGCTGGAAGAGCGCTTGCCCTGGTTGCTGCCGGGTGAGGTCACGGTCGAAGCCGCGGTGCCGAGCGAGGCCATCCTGGCGGCGGTGCCGGGCGACGCTTTGGAGGAACTCGTCGCCGAGTTGTTGACGTCGCGGTTGCCGCTACGCGCCTGGCGCTACACCGTGCGGGTCGAGGTGATCCGGGCCATCGAACCCCAACTGGTTCTGGTCTTGGACCTCGGCGAGGCCAACGCGAGCCCCCGGCCGGCCCCGTCTTCGCTCGAGGTTCGGATCGACGATTTGGCGATCCGCATCCGTCAGGATGCGACCGGGCGCTCGAGCTTGGCGCTGCCGGGCGGCCAGCCGTCGATCTGCCAGCAGCCCTTTTGGGTTCGACGGTTGACCGAGGCGGGCATCCCCGCCCGCTGCACCGGCTCCTGGTGCGCCGACCCCTGCTCTGGCGCCGGCATCGACGGCTGAGCCCGCCCGCTCAACCACAGGGGCCGCCATAGTGGAGCCAGCCCAGGAGGTGGCCGCCCGCCGTAGGCAGCGCCTCGACCCACCCACAAGTGAAGAGCGGCGGGGCCTCGCGCGCCGGCCAGAAGCCGGGTGCGTCCTCGCCCGGCATCCGCTCGGCCTCGGCCACCGGCGCCACCCGTTCGATGCGGCCGGTGGCGATGTCGGCGATGCAGTCGTGGCGCCCGCCCGCGCCGTCGACCAGCCGGGCCAAAGCGAGCCCGTGGTTCATCGGCCACGCCATGGCCACGCGCTCGACCGCGACACCGCCGTCGATCACACAGGCGCGCAGCACCGCTTCGAGGTCCAGGGCGAGGCGGCTCCAGTCCGCGGCCGGCTTGCCGGCGAGGTCGGCCAAGGGCGCCGCCCCGAGATCGATGCCGATCCTGGCCCGGCAACAGCCGCTGGCACGCGTTCCGTCGCCCCAGAGCGCCAAGGCCACGTGATCGAACAGCTCGCCCCCGAGGCTGCACGTCTCGGCGCGGGCGACCAAGGTCAGCTCCGCACCGTCGAACACGGCCCATGCAGGTGCCCCGAGCGTGCCGAGCACCCCCGAATGGATGGCCTCGCCTCGAACGCCCGCGGCGAGGGCCGTCGTCGCATTCGCTTCGATCGACCAGGCAGGGGCCTCACCCCGGCAGCTCAGTTGCTGCAGCACCAAGGGCGCATCGTCGGCGAGCGCGGCAGCGCCGAGACCAACCAGCAGCGCGGCCGCCGCTGCCGCCTTCACAGCAGCACCAGATGGTCGCGGTGGATCAGCTCGTCCCGGCCGCGAAACCCGAGGATCGCCTCGATCGCCTCGCTGCGCCTGCCGATGATCCGCTGCGCGTCGGCGGCGTCGTAGGCCGAGAGCCCCTTCGCCAGCGTGCGACCGCTGCGGTCCTTGACCAAAAGCGCGTCGCCGCGATGGAAGTTGCCCTCGACGTCCACCACACCCGCCGGCAGGAGCGAGCGGCCGGCGCGCAGGGCCGCCGCAGCCCCGTCGTCGACGGTGACCACACCCGAAGGTGCGAGCGCGCCCGCGATCCACTCCTTCCTGGCGCGGCGCGGCGACGATTGTGCGGCGAAGCGGGTGAAGCGCGCACCGTGCCGCAGCCGGGCGAGCGGGTCGAGGTCGCGGCCGTCGCCGATCAGGACGGCACAGCCGGCGCGGGTCGCGAGCTTGGCGGCGACCAGTTTGGAGACCATGCCACCGGTGCCGACCGCCGTGGTGACGCCCGTCGCCATGGCCTCGATCTCGGGCGAGAGGCGGTCGACCTCGGGCACGTGGCGGGCCAGCGGATCGCGGTGCGGGTCGGCGGTGTAGAGCCCATCCACGTCCGACAGCAGCACGAGCGTGTCGGCCAGCGCCATGATGGCGACGCGAGCCGACAGCCGGTCGTTGTCGCCGAAGCGGATTTCGGTCGTGGCCACGGTATCGTTCTCGTTCACCACCGGCACCGCACCGAGCCGGAGGAGCGTTTCGATCGTGGCGCGGGCGTTCAAATAACGGCGCCGATCTTCCGTGTCGTCCAGGGTCAAGAGGAGCTGGGCGCAGCCGAGGCCGACGTCCTGCAGTGCGGCCTGATAGGCGTGGGCGAGGGCGATCTGGCCGGCGGCGGCGGCGGCCTGTTTTTCCTCGAGGCGCAGCGTACCCGCCGGCAGGCCCAGGATCGAGCGCCCGAGGGCGATGGCGCCGGAGCTGACCAGGATCACGTCGCGGTGCTCGGCCCGCAATTCGGCGACGTTGCGGGCGAGGCTCTCCAACCACCGCTCACGCAGCCGGCCGGTGGTGTCGACCAGGAGCGAGGAGCCGACCTTGACCACCACCCGCTGGCTGGTGGCGAAGGGACCGCTCATGGGCTGGGCGCGGTGAGTGCGGCCACGCGGCGGGCGCGGGCGGCATCCACCTCCTTCTTGGCCGCCCGCAACACCGCGGGCAGGCCGGTCTTGACCACCGACGAGAGCCGGAACACGGGCTTGCCGGCGGCCTGGCCGAGCGCATCGGCTGCTGCGTCCGCTGCCGCGTCGGACAGCGCATCGAGTTTGGAGAGGCACACCAGCTCGGGCTTCTCCGCTAGCCCGTGGCCGTAGGCCTCCAGTTCATGGCGCACGGTGCGGTAGGCGGTGGCGACGTCGCCGGTACCGTCGACCAGGTGGATCAAGACCGCACAGCGCTCGACATGGCCCAAGAACCGGTCGCCGAGGCCGGTGCCCTCGTGTGCGCCCTCGATCAGCCCCGGAATGTCGGCGATGACGAACACGTCGTCGTCCAACTCCACCGTGCCGAGTTGCGGCGCCAGGGTGGTGAAGGGGTAGTCGCCGATCTTCGGCTTCGCGTTGGTGCAGGAGGCGAGGAAGGTCGACTTGCCGGCATTGGGCATGCCGACCAGCCCGCAATCGGCCAGGAGCTTCAAGCGCAGCCACACCCAAAGCTCTTCGCCCGGCCAGCCCGGGTCGGCGCGGCGGGGCGCGCGGTTGGTCGAGGTCTTGAAGCGGGCATTGCCGAAGCCGCCGTCGCCGCCTTTGGCGAGCCTCACCCGCAGCCCCGGCCGGTCCAGGTCGTAGAGCAGCGTTTCCCGGTCCTCGGCCAGAATCTGCGTGCCGATCGGCACCTTGATCGAGAGCGTCTGACCGCTCTTGCCGGTCCGGTCCGAGCCCATGCCGTGATGGCCGCGTTCGGCCTTGAAGTGCTGGCGGTAGCGGAAGTCGATCAGGGTGTTGAGGGCGGGGTCGGTCTCGACCACCACGTCACCGCCGCGCCCGCCGTCGCCGCCATTGGGGCCGCCGTCGGGGATGAACTTCTCGCGCCGAAAGGCGACGCAGCCATTGCCGCCATCGCCCGACTTCACGAAGATTTTGGCTTCGTCGAGAAAACGCATGTTCGCCGCCGGATCGATCGCCCGAGTTCGGGCCAGTGCACAGGCACGGTCGGAGCCTCTCGCTCCGACCGTGCCGTTGATGCACGAACGCTACAGAAACGTATAGCGGCGCAGTCGGACCGACTGCGCCGCTATACTGGTGTCCGACAGCGGGCGGAGGGTTACTCCGCAGCGTCGGCCACGGGCATCACACCGACATAGGTGCGGCCCTTGAAACCCTTCTTGAAGACGACCTTGCCGGCCGCCTTGGCGAAGAGCGTGTAGTCGCGGCCGCAGCCGACGTTCTCACCGGGGTGGAACTTGGTGCCGCGCTGGCGGACCAGGATGTTGCCCGGGATCACGGCCTCGCCGCCGTACTTCTTCACGCCCAAACGCTGGCCGGGGCTGTCGCGGCCGTTGCGCGAGCTGCCGCCTGCTTTCTTGTGCGCCATGGCTGTTTCCTCCTACCGCGTCGCCAGCCTCAGGCGGCAACGATGTCCTTGATGCGCAGCACGGTCAGCTGCTGCCGGTGACCGGTCTTGCGCCGCGAGTTCTTGCGGCGGCGCTTCTTGAAGATGGTGAGCTTCGGCCCCTTGCCCTGTTCCAGCACCGTGGCCGTCACCTTGGCGCCGTCGACCAACGGGGCGCCCAGCTTCACGCCCGCCTCGCCACCGACCATCAACACCTGGTCGAGTTCCAGGACGGAGCCTTCCTCCGCCTCCAGGCGCTCGACCTTGATGACCTCGTTCGCGGCAACGCGGTATTGCTTGCCGCCCGTCTTGATCACTGCGTACATCGACTGACCGATCGTGGATGTGCTGACCGCACGCGAATGGGGCTCGCCGCCGACCCGGCAGCGGACGCGCAACCTAGCCATTGCCGCGCGCTTGTCAACGGCGGAGACCGCGCCAGGCACTGGCCATCCGCGCGCCGATCGCCTACCTGCAGCGGACGCAGCGCCGCGGGTGGCGGCGACGAGAAGGGTAGCATGAGCCAGCTGGACAGCATCGAGGATGCCATCGCCGCCATGGCCAGGGGCGAGATGGTGATCGTGGTCGACGACGATGACCGCGAGAACGAGGGCGATCTGATCGTCGCCGCCGACCGGGCGACGCCCGAACAGATGGCCTTCATGATCCGCCACACCAGCGGCATCATCTGCGTGCCGCTCTCGGCCGCCGACGCCAGACGCCTCCGGCTCGACCCGATGGTCAGCGCCAACGACGCACCGATGGGCACGGCCTTCACCGTCAGTGTAGACTACCGCCACGGCCTCACCACCGGCATCTCGGCCGAGGAGCGCACGGCGACGGTGCGGGCGCTGGCGAACCGCAATGCCGGTGCCGAGGACTTCGTTCGCCCCGGCCACATCTTTCCGCTGGTCGCCAAGGATGGCGGCGTCCTGATCCGCTCCGGCCACACCGAGGCGGCGGTCGACCTCGCCCGCCTCGCCGGCTCCGCGCCCGTCGGCGTGATCGGCGAACTCGTCAACGACGACGGCTCGGTCAAGCGCCTCCGCCAGTGCCAGGCCTTCGCCCAGCAACACGGCCTCAAGATCGTCTCGATCGCCGACCTCATCGACTACCGCCAGCGGCGCGAGCATCTGGTGCAGCGCATCACCGCCTTCGAGGTCACGACCGCCGCAGGCCCGGCCCAGGCCGTGGTCTACCAGACGCCGTTCGACAGCCTGCAGCAACTGGCCCTCGTCTTCGGCGACGTCTTGAGCGAAGCGCCGGTGCTCGCCCGGATCCATCGCGAACGCGTGGTGGCCGACCTCTTCACGGCCGAACTCGCGGGCGGACCCGCCCGCCGCGCCTTGACCCGCATCGCCAAAGAGGGCCGCGGCGTGCTGGTCTACCTGCGCGACGGCCTCGCCGTGCCGCCGCAGGACTGGCCCGCGGAAGGGAGTGCCGACGACGACAGCCACGGCAGTGCCGCCGCCCGCCGCGCCCGCTGGCGCGAGGTCGGCGTCGGGGCGCAGATCCTGCGCGACCTCGGCGTCCAGCGCATCCGCCTGCTCACGACGAGCCAGCGCCAATATGTGGGCCTCGGCGGCTTCGGCATCGAGATCGTCGCCAACGAGCCGATCGAGGGGTGAGGGCGTCGTTCTGGTGGCGCCTTGGGTCGTGGCGCCGGGGGCTTTGGGAGGGTGCGTGGTGGGTGCGTTGAACGTCGAGTTGTTGCGGGCCTTGTGCGAGACGCCGGCGGTGCCCGGTCACGAGGACCGGGTGCGTGAACTGATCGAGCGCGAGGTCGAGGACCTGTTCGACGAGGTCAGGGTCGATGCGCTGGGCTCGCTCCTCTGCCGGCGTGACGCGCGCAAGGGCAAGGCCAAGAGCAAGGGCAAGCCACCCACCAAGGTCATGCTGCTCTGCCATATGGACGAGATCGGCTTCTTGGTCCGTCACGTCGGCGAGCAGGGCTTCATCTACCTGCAGCCGGTCGGCGGCTTCGATCCGCGCAACCTGTTCTCGAGGCGCGTGTTGGTCTGCACGGCCCAAGGCGACCTGAAGGGCGTGATGAACCCCGGCGGCAAGCCGATCCACATCTCGAGCCCCGAGGACCGCAAAAAGGTGCCGGAGGTCGGCGAATTCTTCGTCGACGTCGGCCTCGGCAAGGAGACCAAGGACGTCGTCAAGGTCGGCGACATGGTGGTGATGGACGAGCCCTTCGTCGAGATGGGCGACAAGCTGGTCTCCAAGGCACTCGACAACCGCGTCGCCTGCTGGCTCGGCATCGAGGCGGTGCGCGGTCTCGGCAAGACCAGGCACGCCGCCGAGATCCACGTCGCCTTCACCGCCCAGGAGGAGGTGGGGCTGCGTGGCGCACGGACCGCGGCCTATGGCGTCCGGCCGGACATCGGCATCGGCGTCGACACCACGCTCGCCTGCGACACGCCCGGCGTGCCCGAACAGGACCGCATCACGGTGCAGGGCGAGGGCTTCGGGCTGCACGTGCGCGACAGCTCGTTCATCGCCGACAAGGCACTCGTGGCCGAGATCGAGGCCTTGGCGGTGCAGAAGAAGATCCCCTTCCAGCGCACCATGCTGGCGGCGGGCGGCCAGGATGGTGCGGCCGCCCAGCAGGTAGCGGCGGGTGCCCGCGCGGTCGCCATCGTCGTCGGCACCCGCTACATCCACACCGTGACCGAAATGGTCGACAAGCGCGACCTCGAAGCCGCGCGCGACATCCTCGTCGCGTATTTGGCCGCAACGTGAACGCGCGTTGATGTCGGTCAACGCCACGCTGCATCTTTCGTGTTAGTTTCGCCCACCGAAAAACAACGAACGGAGGGTTGGACCATGCGTGCCGCTGACGTCATGACCCGTAACGTCGCCACGGTGACGCCGACCACCACCGTCGGCGACATCGTTCGGCTGCTCATCGAACGGCGGGTCAGTGCCGTGCCGGTGGTCGACGGTGCCGGCAAGCTGCTCGGCATGGTGAGCGAGGCCGATCTGTTGCACCGCCCGGAAGTCGGCACCGAAGCCCGCCGCCCGTGGTGGATCGACCTGTTCTCCAGCCCCGACGCCCGCGCCGAGGCCTTCTTGAAGGCCCATGGCCGCACGGCCGAGGACGTGATGAGCCGCAACGTCGAGATCGTCGAAGAAGACACGAGCCTCGACGTGATCGCCCGGTTGATGCAGGAGCGGGGCGTCAAGCGGCTGCCCGTCGTCCGCGAAGGCAAGGTGCTGGGCATCGTCGCCCGCGCCGACCTCATCCGCATGCTGGCGGCAACGCCGCCCGCGCAGGACGCCACCATCGCCGACGACATGGCGATCAAGGATCGCTTCGAAAGAACCGCGCGCGAGGCTGGCTTCGGCTCGGTCGGCGCCGTCACCGTGGTGGTCGAAAACGGCGTCGTCCATCTCTGGGGCATCGCCGAGAGCAAGACCGAACTCAAGGCCCTGGAACTCGCCGCCGCCGAAATCCCAGGCGTCCGCGGCGTCGAAAACCACCTCGCCATCCGCGATGCGGCGCTCGGTGGGATTTAGGGTGAGGCAGAAAAGAAAGGGCTAGGGGGCTTTTGGCCCCCTAGGACCCCCCAGGCAGCGGCCCTGCCGCTGCGAGTTGGAAGAGTTCAGCGGCCCTGCCGCTGCGAGTTGGAAGAGTTCAGCGGCCCTGCCGCTGCCAGTGAGGGCAAGGCGGCGGGGCTGCCGCCGCCAGTTTCGGTTGCAGCGGGGGACACAGACGCCGTGGTCCGCTTCGCATCGTCCTCGACGAAAACCGATCTCACGCTGCTGACCTTGGCGGCCGGCAGGCCCTTTGCGGCGCGCGTCGCCACAGCGCTCGGCACGTCGCTCGGTGACGTCGAAGAGCGGGTGTTCGAGGACGGCGAGGTCAAGGTGCGGCCGCTCGTCGAGGTGCGCGGGCAGGACGTCGCGATCGTGCAGAGCCTGGACGGTGACGCCCACGATCGGCTGATCCGCGTCGCCATGCTCGTCGGTGCGGTGCGGGATGCAGGGGCCGCCCGCATCATCGGTTGCTTTCCCTATCTCGCCTACGCCCGGAAGGACCGCCGGACCAAGCCGCGCGACCCCCTGGCGCTCCGCTACGTCGCGCAAATGCTGGAAGCCGTCGGCCTCGATACGGTGATGGCCCTGGAGGTCCACGACCTGCCGGCGTTCGAGAACGCCTTTCGCATCCCCTCCGTCCCGCTCGACATGCGCCAGCTCTTCGTCGAGTGCCTGGCGCCGGCACTCGATCCCGCAAGCTTGGTCGTGGTGTCGCCCGATCCGGGCGGGTTGAAACGCGCGCAGCTGTTTCAGGAACGCTTGAGCGAACGGCTGGACGCCCAAGTGCCGCGCGTCGTCGCCGACAAGCGACGCACCGGCGGCGTGGTCAGCGGCGAACGGCTCTATGGCGGCGACGTGGCGGGCCTCCAGCCCATCATCGTCGACGACCTCATCAGCTCCGGCGGAACGATCCAGCGGACCGCCAAGGCGCTGACCGAGGCCGGCGCCCGCCCGCCGATCGTCGCCGTGGCGCACGGGGTGTTCGGCAAGGAGGCGGGCGCCACATTGGGCGGTGCTCCGATCGCGCGGCTGCTCGTGACCGACAGCATCGACCCGCCGCGGATCGATCCTCGGGATATGGCGGCACTGGAAGTGGTCAGTTGCGCGCCGCTCGTCGCCGCAGCGCTCGGCTGCGTGCTCAAGGGCGGCTCGATCAGCCGGCTATTGGGCGACGCGGAGGTCTAGCATCCGTGACCTTTCGGCCCATGATCGAGACTGCGGGCATGACGCCGGGCGAGGTCCATGTAGGCCCGCCCGCGGCGTACCCAAAAGCCCGCATCGAAGCGCCCCGGCCGCAGCCGGTGATCGGCGCAAAGCCGGGCCCTGAGGCACGCGCGCCACGCCTTGTGGAAGGCCCAGAGGGCAGGGGGGGCGTCGTCCCCCAGCTGCTGTGCGATCGACCGCTCGAGGGCGTTGCCGATCCAGCCGCGGCCCTGCCACTCCAGGTCCACGGCCAAGAGTGCTACGTCCTCCTGCCAGTCCATCTGGCGGAGTGCCGGGTCGAACTCGAGCCGGTCCAGCACGTGGGGTGGCGTGGTCAGGTAGACGTGCTCGGGCCGCAGGTCGCCATGACCGTCGACGACGAACGCGGCTTCGCTGCGTGCGGTGAACCGCACGGCTTCGCCGGCAGCATAGGCCTGAAGCCCTGCCAACACCGCGGCATCGAGGGCGAGCGGCCCCTCCTCCAGCCGATGCCGGAGCGTGTCGAGTTGCGCCAGGATCGCCGCCGGGCGATCGCCCAACGCACTCGGTGGCAACGAGGCGGTGCGGTAGAAACCCGCCAAAAGCTGCCCCGCCGCGGCAAGGCGGCCATACGCCGACGGTTGCACCGGGCGATCCAGCGCCCGGCCGGCCGGCAGGCGGCGCATGCGCAGCACGGCGTCGACCATCTCGCCGCTGCCGCCGATCGCCAGGTCGCCGTCGGGATTGCGGGTGATCGGCTCGACCGCCTCGTACACCTCGCCGCCGAGCGCTCGGTTGATCGCGAACTCCCGCCGGCACGCCGCCAGACGCAACGCCCGGGTGGAGAGGTCGAACACCTCGTTGCGCACCGGCTTCTTCAGCTTGCGGACGTGCGTCTCGGTCAAGAACACCCAGGCGAAGTGCGTTTCGATCACCTCGACCTGGCGCGGCGCTTCGGGATGCGCCGAGCGTCGCTTCAAGAACGCAACGAGTTCGGCCGTGTTGCCGTTGGCAGGTGGCATGCGCGCCTCGAACGATGGAGGCTTTCTCGATGACGCTACTGCCCTTTGCCGACCGACGCGAGGCCGGACGCGCCTTGGCCGCACGTTTGGTGCGCGAGGGGTGGCGTGATCCCCTGGTTTTGGCACTGCCACGGGGCGGCGTGCCGGTGGCCCTCGACGTGGCCGAGCGCCTGGACTGCCCGCTCGACGTGATCCTGGTGCGCAAGGTCGGCGCACCGGGCCAGCCGGAGTTGGCCATCGCCGCCGTCGTCGACGGGGATCCGCCGAGCCTGATCGCCAATCCCGAGACCGAGGCCTTCGCCCGTCGGCACCCGGACCATCTCCGGGCGGCCGAAGCCGAAGCCCGGGCAGAGATCGAACGCCGTCGCCGGCTCTACCTGGGGCAGCGCAAACCGCTCGACGTGTCCGGGAAAACCGCGCTTTTGGTCGATGACGGCCTCGCCACGGGCACCACGATGCGCGCCGCCATCCGGGCCGTGCGGGCACGCGGGGCCGCGCAAGTCGTCGTCGCCGTGCCCGTGGCACCGGCCGAGACCGTGGCCGAACTCGAACGCCTCGCCGATGCGGTGATCTGCCTCTCCACCCCGCCCACGTTCTACGCCGTTGGCCAATTCTACGATGACTTTCACCAGCTCGACGATGCCGAGGTGGTCCGCCTGCTGGCGGCCGGACGCCGCGACGAGGTCTGAAAGCCGAAAGTTTCCGGGGGTCGTAGAGCGTTTCCCGAAATGCTTGACCATCCCTCACCCCCGCCCGCCGGGGTCCCC
>RECO01000078.1 GCA_007694015.1 Geminicoccaceae bacterium | reverse complement strand
TGCCCTGGGCGAACTCTTCCTGCACCGCCTCCTCGAAGGCGCGGATGGTGCACATCCTCTGGTAGGCAGCGAGCAGATCCTCGCGGCTGAGTTGCATGCTCCAACCCCCGTGCGTGGCCTTTTCGGCCGGTTTCCTCGTGGGGGAACTCGTGGCTCGAGCGCCCTCCCTGACCGCTCCGGTTTGGTGCGCGCCGCCGCGGCTTGTCAATAGGGCGGGCGTGCGCTGCCGCAAGGCAGGCTCGCTCGCGGCTCGCCAAGTTGGCCCGAGCGGCTTATGGTTCGGGGGAAGGGGTGGAATGGGGACGCGGGCCCTGCGGCCGGCTCGATCCGCGGGATGGCCGAAGCCCGAAAACAACGAGAAGGTTGGACCAACATGATCGACATGGCACCACGTCTGCGGCAGCACCTCGTGACGATGGAAGTCCCGTTCGCGCCGAAGCGGCATCGGCCAACGTCAACCGCCAGCGAGACGGCCGAAGCGGCGCACGTTCCCGGGGCCAAATTGGTCAAGGCGGTCCTCGTGCGCGACGGCCAAGGTCTGCTGCTGGCCGTGTTGGCCAGCACCCACCACATCGACTTCGACCTGTTGAAGCGTGCGCTCGGGCGGCAGCTGGAGCTGGTGCCGGAGCCGGAGATCAGCGATGTGTTCTTCGATTGCGCCGAGGGGGCGGTGCCCGCCTTCGGTGCGGTCTACGGGGTGCCCGTCGTGATGGACACGGCCTTGTTGGGGCATGATGAGCTGTTCGTCGAAGCGGGCGATCACCGCCACGTCGTCGGGCTGAAGACCAAGGACTTCATCCGCTTGATGCGCCATGCGCGGCGGGCGAGCTTTGCGGTGGCCGGCCCGGTGCATGCCAGTGAGCCGGCGGCCGAACCCAGTGCACCGCACACCACGTCCGAGGAGGTTGGCAACGCGTGAGCCTCGAGCCCTATTGGATCGAGCACGACAGTGACCAGGCCTTGGCCTGGGGCGTGGCCCAGCGCCTGGCCCAGGCCTTGCGCTGGGGAGCGCAGGGCGAGACGCAGGCGCGCCTCGTCCTAAGCGCCGATCGCCTGCCGCTCGACGCCTATCGCAACCTCGCCGACGCCGTGCTCGATTGGCGGCGGGTGTTGGTGATCCCGAGCGACGAGCCCTGGATAGCCCCGACGGACCCGGCCAGTCACGAGCACGCCATACGCCAGGCGCTGCTGCGCGGGCCCGCGGCCAAGGCCGAATTGCTGCCGTTGCTCCGCGGCGGCGAGCATCCGGGCGAGGACGCCGGTGCCGCGGCCTACGACTTTGGCCGCGTGCCGCGACCGTTCGATGCGGTCGTGCTCGGTGTCGGCGACGACGGCCGGATCGCGGGGCTTTGGCCGGGGACGGACGGACTGGATCAGCTCCTTGCGGCGACCACGCCGGCGACGGTGGCTGCGATCGATCGTCCGGACGGCAGCGGCGCGCATCTCACCTTGACCTTGCGCGCTTTGGCCGATGCGGGGCTGATCCTGGTCCTCGGTCGTGGGGCTCGGGAACGCGGGGCGCTGATGCAGGCGTTGGAGGGCGCGTCGTCGCCGGTCCGGGCCCTGTTCGACGCCGCCAGGGTCCCGGTCGAGATCCACGTCAGTCCGTGAGCCCGGCGATGACCTTTTCCCTCGACGACGACCGCGACATCGAAACCATCCTCGGTACCGCACCCGTGGTGCCGGTCCTCGTCATCGAGCAGGTCGATCTTGCCCTCGACCTCGCCAAGGCGCTGGCTGCGGCCGCGATGACGACGCTGGAGATCACACTGCGCACCCGTGCTGCGCTGGAGGCGGTCAAGCTGATCCGCGAGGCCTTGCCCAACTTGTGCGTCGGTGTCGGCAGTGTCCGTACACCGGCACAGTTGAACGCCGCCGCCTTGGCCGGCGCCGCCTTCGCGGTCAGCCCCGGTGCTGGCCCCAAGCTGTTGGATGCCGCCCACGACGACCCGCTGCCGTTCCTGCCGGGGGCGGCGACGGCCAGCGAGGCGATGGCGCTGGCCGAGCGCGGTTACACGATCCAGAAGTTCTTCCCGGCCGAACCGGCGGGCGGCACCCGCTATCTGCGTGCGCTGGCGGGACCGCTGCCGGAGCTGCGGTTTTGTCCGACCGGTGGGGTGACCGCGGCCAATGCACGCGACTACCTGGCGCTGGACAACGTGATCGCCGTCGGCGGCTCGTGGATGGTGCCGTCGGCGGCCGTGGCGAGCGGCGATTGGGCCGCCATCACCGAACTCGCGCGCGCCGCGGTGGCGATCGGACAGGGCAGGGCGGTCTGAGCCGTCAGGCGGCGCGGTCGGCCGGCTTTGCGGCCTTCGGCGGCCAGGCCTTGAGCCACAGGCGGCGCAAGATCGACAAGCGATCGACGAACAACCTGCCGTCCAAATGATCGATCTCGTGTTGGACGCAGACCGCGTGCATGGCTTCGAGGTCGCGCTCGAACGTGGCGCCCTGCACGTCTTGGGCGCGCACGCGGACTTGCGTCGCGCGCACGACGTTGCCGACCACGCCCGGCACCGAGAGACAGCTCTCCTCGACCAGGCCCAAGGCGCGCTTCTGCAGGATTTCGGGATTGACGTAGACCTCGGGCGCTGTTCGATCCGGCGAAAGGTCCATGACGAAGACGCGCCGCAGATCGCCGGTCTGCGTGGCGGCAAGGCCGATCCCGCCCGCCGCGTGCAGCGTTTCGATCAGGTCGGCGACGAAGCGCTCCAGGTCGGCATCGAAGCTCGTGACTTGTGCCGCCGTAGCGCGCAACCTCGGGTCCGGGTGGTGCAGAATAGCGAGCTTGGCCATGGTCGAGTTCCTAGGCGGTGGGGCTCTGCCGGGCGCTCGGCACGGACTGCAGCGCCGGCTCCAGGCGACGGCGGTCGCGGGCCGCACTGCGCACGAGCGGGACGGTGGCGGCGATGGTGACGAGGAGCAGGAGGATCTCCAGGCTGTAGACCGAAACATAGCCCATCGCCGCACCCGGCAGCCCCCAAAAGCCGTCGTGGCCGGCGGTTGCCAGATTGACGAGGTCGCGGATGACGCCGCTCGCGGCCATGCCGAGTCCGGCGGCGGTGGCCTGCACGGCCCCCCAAGCGCCCAGCGCGAGGCCGGCTTGATGTTTCGGCGCGGAAGTAAGGGTGGCCGTCAGCGTGCCGTGGCCGAACAACGCACCACCGAACCCGATCAGGAAGGTGCCGACCAGGAACAGCACCGGCAGGCCGGCCGGTGCCGCGACGATGACCAGGACGAAGGCGGGCAGCCCGATCACGGAGCCGGTCTGCGTCATGCGATAGGCATCGCCGCCCTTACCCAGAACGTGCGAGGCGTAGCCGAAGCCGAGCAGGCCGCCGACGGCGAAGAGGGCGGAAAGCTTGGTCGTGGCACCGACCGTGAAATGGAGGATTTCGCCGCCGAACGGCTCCAACAGGATGTCGGACATGCAGAAGGCCATCGTGCCGAGGCCGATGACGACCAAACGGCGGACGACGTTCGGGCCCTCGCAGAACTTGTTCCAAGCTTCGAGAAAGGTCGGATCGGCCGGTGGCGGGGCGGCGCCGCGGGGCGGTCGCCGCGTCTCCTGCTTCCACATCGCGACCAGATTGAGGGCCAGGGTGATGACGGCCGCGGCTTGGATGACCTGCACCAGGCGGCCGTGCGAAAAGTCCGACAAGGCGAGGCCGAAGGCGAGGGCACTGCCCATCATGCCGATCAACAGCATGACGTACATCAGGCCGACGACCTTGGGGTGCGATTCCGGCGGCGTCAGGTCGGTTGCCAGCGCCAAGCCAGCGGTCTGGACCGTGTGGACGCCGGCCCCGACCAGCAGGAAGGCGAGACCGGCACCGAACAGGCCGATCCACATCGGCGCGTCGGCCGCGTGGCCCTGGCCCGCCAAGACCAAAAGCGCGAACGGCATGATGGCGAAGCCGCCGAACTGCAACAGCGAGCCGCGCCAGATGAACGGCACGCGCCGCCAGCCCAATTCGCAGCGATGGGTGTCCGACCGATAGCCGATCAGGGCCCGAAACGGGGCAAAGACGAGCGGCAACGCGACCATGATGCCGACGAGGGACGCGGGCGTGCCGAGTTCGACGATCATGACCCGGTTCAAGGTGCCGAGCAGCAGCACGAGGGCCATGCCGACCGACACCTGAAACAGCGAGAGCCGCAACAGCCGCCCGAGCGGCAAGTCGGGGGTCGCTACGTCGGCGAACGGCAAAAAGCGTGGGCCCAACGACGCCCACACACGGCTCACGCTTCGTCCCAACTCATCCACGCCGGTCTTTCCCTCCCCGAAATCGCGAGGGTCGGGATGGGCACATCCCGACCCCTTGGCTTCATCCGAACCGGACGAGGCGACGGTGTTAGCCGCCCCAGTAAGCCGCGAACCAGTCGACGTTGTTGAGGACTGCGAAGTGGACGACGAACGCGATCAGCGCGACGGCGCCAAGAAACAGTGGCAACCCAACCGTCGGGTTCACCACACACCAGATCCTACCTTGGTTCATGGTTTCCTCCTCATCCGAGCCACGGGGTGTAAACGGCGGCCAGGATGTGCGCGAGCACCGCAATGGCGAAGAAGACGCGCGCGCCGTCGATGATGTGTTTGTGGAGTTCTTCGGACTCCTTGATCGTCAACCCGGTTGGCCACACTCGATCCGGATCGTCCAAATCAGTTGGCATGTGGTTTCCTCCTGGAACTAAGTAAGTAGAGGCCTCTACCCACCTCAGCTTCGTGCGAACCCCGCACGCGGGGTCTTGGTTGCCGTACCCAACGACCGTTCGTCCTTCGTCGTCGAACAACCGAGGCACGACCGACACCTGGCGGGGCCATGTGTCCGGAGCCGAATTGACCTTTCCGCGGTGGGGCGAGCCATCTCAACTCCGTGACGAAAGGTACGGGTGCTGCGGCAAAGTGTCAAGCAAAGTTGTCTATCTCAAATGTCCAGGTTGCTTGACGCTTGCGTCGCAGGCGCACGCGGCGATCGGCCGCAACGTTGGCGGCCCTCTGGCATCGCCCAACAAAAAAAGGGGGCCGTGCGGCCCCCTTCGCGGCGTCTGCGTGCCGACGCTGCCAGAAGGCAGCGTTCGGCCCGAACCGTCAGCGGCTCGGCGACAGGATCGGCAGGCTCAACAGCGACGAGAACGGCGTCGGGCTGTTGATCAGCAGCGGCAAGCCCAACAGGCTCTTCTTGGGCCCGCGCGAGTTCAAGAGCGGGTTCGAGCCGAGCATCGTCCGGCGCTTGGTCAACAGCTTCAGGCCCAAGAACGACGAGAACGCGAAGTTCGGGCTGGTGAGCGGCGCGATCATCGTGCCGAGGAAGGTCTGGCCCTTCGAGAGCTCGGTGTAGCTCTTGCTGGAACTCAGGGTCGGCATGCCGGTGGCGGTCGAGAACGGCGCCGGGCAGTTCTCCATCAGCGGCTTCCAGTACAGGTTGGCGGAAAACGGCGCGCCAGGCCCCCAGGGGTCACGCTCGGTCGGCAGCCGGTAGTCGGCGTCGACCGGCCCGCAGCTGTCGAGCAATTGGGTGGCCAACTCGCTGGTGCCGAAGGCCGGAAACGCGATGACCGAGTAGCGGCCGCTCTTGACCAACTCGGCACAAGCCTTGGCCCGCTTGCCCAGTTTTTCGCCGACCGTCACCGCCGCGGCGAGTGTTTCGAAGCCGCCCGCATCCCCTTCCCCGCCCGGCGTCAGGAGGAACGCAGCCTCGTCGGCGAAGCCGTTCTCCTTCAACTTGGCGTAGGCGTCGCGCGCCTGCTGCTCGGTCTCGTAAACGCGGACGATAGGGGTGCTCATGATGCCTCTCCAGGACGGCAACGGGGATCGCAAGGGCACGCGAGCGCAGATGCGCCCGACAGTCGCACCTTGAGAATAGTCCTTGCGGCGATCGCAGGGAAGGGGCAGGACCTGCGATTTTTTTGCAGCGGCGAAACGGTGCGGCCAACCGGGCGGCACGCCGCGCCGGTGACGTCCTCGCTCAAGCCCTATCGGCGCGCGCGACGAGCGCGTTCAAGAGCACGTTGGCAGCGGGGACGATGTCGTCGAGGCTGCAGCTTTCGGCCTCGTTGTGGGTGATGCCGTCCTTGCACGGGCAAAACAGCATCGCCGTCGGCGCCACGCGCGAAACGTAGTAGGCATCGTGCCCCGCCTGGCTCAGCATCATGACCGGCTCGATGTCGAGGGCGGCAGCGGCGGCCGCGAGGCCCTCGATCAGCTCCGCATCGAACACTTCGTCGCCGAAGCGCCAGGTCTCCAGCTCGTCCACCGTGCAGCGTGCCTTCGCCGCCGCTGCGGCTGCGGCCATGCGGCCGCGTTCGAACATCGCCGCTGCCGTGGCGCGATCCGGGTGGCGCACGTCGAACGTCACATCCGCCCGCGCCGAAAGCAGCCCCGGCAGATTGGGCCAAAGATCGATCCGGCTGGTGGTCGACTTGCCCAGCGGTGCGTACTGCCAGCCGATCTCGTTGACGGCGATGGCGAGATGCGCCGCCGCCACCGCCGCGTCGCGGCGACGGTCCATCGGTGTGGGCCCGGTGTGGGCCGTTTCCCCGACGAAGCGAAGGTTCATGCCGAGGGCGGTATAGCCGCCGGTGACGATACCGACCTTTTGGCCCCGGGCATCGAGTTCCGGCCCCTGTTCGATGTGCAATTCGAAATACGCATCGATGGGAAACCCGACGGGTGCCGCGCCGAGATAGCCGATCCGTCGCAACTCCGCCTCGACGGTTCGCCCCGAAGCGTCGGTGCGGGCGTAGAGCCAAGCGAGGTCCTGCAGACCGGCGAAGACCGCGGAGGCCATCATCGGCGGCGAAAACCGCGCCCCTTCCTCGTTGGTCCAGTTCACCACCTCGATCGGGCGTCGCGGCACGATCCCTTCTTCGGCCAGCCGGCGGACGCATTCCAACCCGGCCAGCACGCCGAGAATGCCATCGAACCGGCCGCCCGTGATCTGGGTGTCCAGGTGGCTGCCGACGAGCACGGGCGGCAAGGCTTCGCGGCCGGGATAACGGGCGAACATGTTGCCGGCGGCGTCCACCCGCAACGCCAGTCCGGCGTCGCTGCACCACTCGCCAAAGCGATCGCGCATCGCCTTGTCGGCGTCGCCGAGTGCCAAACGCGCGAGCCCACCCGCTTCGCCCGGCCCGATCTCCGCCGACGCCATCAGGCTCGCCCAGAGGCGCGCCTCGTTCACCCGCAAAGGCATCACCGGCGATCCCCAAAAGCGGGCCGCGGGCCGCGATACGGCCTTGGCTGCAAGGTGCCGAGCCCGATCGCGGCCGCGCGTCTCAAGAGCGCTGCGACACCGGTGCTGCCGGCTCCGTTTCCGGGTGGTCTTCGAGGTATTTGTCGATCAGTGCCTTGAAGTGCGGCTCCACCGCACCGAACGAGGTCACCCGAAAATCGAGCCCGCCATGGGTGGTCGGCACGTGACCGATGATCTCGCCTTCTTCTTCGTCGTAGTAAACGCGGGCCGTGAAACCACGATAGTGCAAACCACGTTCGGTAGCTGGCATCGTTCCCTGCTCCGTTCGACTCCCTGAGGCTGCCAACTTGACCCTCTTCGTCGGCTGAAGCAACCGATCAAATTCGGTCAGACGCAGGCGTTACGCGCTCGGCCAGGCCCTTCCAAGCGGGCCCTTCAAAGATCGTTGAAGACCTCGCTCGGGGCGGCGGAAATGCCCATGTCGGCCATCGCGGGGACGACGTCGACCGCAACCTCCAGTTCATGGCCTCCACCACCATAGACCACGCCGACGATAGGGCTGACGTCACCGTAATCGCGCCCCCAAGCGAGCGTAATATGGCCATCGGCCGGCAGCAGGTCGTTGGTGGGGTCGAGGTCGACCCAGCCGTCGGTCCCGACCCACAGACTGACCCAGGCATGGCTGACATCGGAGCCGATCAAACGCTCCTGGCCGGCGGGCGGCTGGGTCAGCAGGTAGCCGCTGACATAGCGGGCCGGCAGGCCCAACGACCGCAGCGCCGCCAGCATCAGATGGGCGAAATCCTGGCACACACCGCGGCGCAGGCGAAACACGTCGGCCACCGGCGTGGCGACGCTCGTCGCCGACGGATCGAAGCTGAAATCCCGAAAGATCCGGTGGTTCAAGTCCAAGGCCGCCGCCAGCACCGGTCGGCCTTGGGTGAAGCTCTGCCGGGCGTAGTCTTCGGCAACGTCGTCGCCGGGCGTGAAGGGCGAGGCGAAGGCAAAGCGGGCGGCACCGAGTGCCCCCGCCTCGTTGGCTTGACGGCAGGCGTCGGCCACGGCTTCCCAGGGCTTGGTCGCTGCCGGATCGGGGATCGCGGGGGCGGTGACCTCGACGGTGGCCCGCGCCTCGACGGTGAGCCGCCGATGTTCGCGGTCGATGGTGATCGCCCGCGCCGGATTGCCGAAGGCATCCTGGCGGCGGTCGCCCCAGACCGGCACGGGCTCGACCACGAGCGACTGGGCGTGGACCCGCTGGCGATAGGTGGTGCGCGGCTCCAGGTGCAGGAGGTGGTGGGAGAACGCGACCGGGGCCGTATAGGCGTAGTCGGTGCGGTGGCGGATGTCGTAGATCATCGGGCGTTCCCCAACCTCAAAGCCGACGCGTGCTGAAGGTCGTGGTCGGGGTTTCGGCGAGCACGAAATAGGCCCGTGCGAGTTGATCGGAGGTGGTCTCGAGCGACGCCTTGATCGCCACGAGCTGCCGATCGAGGGCGGTTCCCTCGGCCGCCCCGGCCGCCCCGGCCGACATGGCCAAAAGATCGCGCGCATCCAACAACCTAAGCCGGGTGAGCAGCTCCAACACGGTGCGCCGCACGGGCGAGCGGTAGGGGCCGTCGGCCGGCAGCTCGGCCATGACCTGCTCCAGCTGCGCGACCTGGTAGACGAGGCCGCGCGGATTGGTCTCGTCGAGGGCCAGCAGATCGAGCACGGGCACGGGCATCGGCAGGGTGACGTAGCGCGAGCGATAGGTCATGTAGCTGTCGCAAATCTCCAACAGCGCGGCGAGGGCGGCTTCCGGGTCCACCGTCGCCGGCGGTTGCACCCCATAGCCAACCAGATCCGCGACCTGCAACGCGCGCTCGAGGCGCTTGCCCATGTCCAAAAAGCGCCAGGCGTCGTTGCGCGTCATGTGCTCGGCGGCGGTGCCGCTGAACGCCACGAGCAGGCGAATGCTGTCGTCGACCAGGGCCAAGGGCGGCTGGGTCAGGACGGGGCCAGCGTGTTGTTGCCAGCGGCGGTCGGTGCGGAGCGCGTTGAGGGCGGTCCAGCTGTCCTGGCTCAGCACGCCCCGGGCGAGCGTGGCGTTGCGTTGCACGGCGGCGAGGCTCGCCACCAGACCGTGCGTCGTCTCGGTCCCGTGCAAGAGGCTTTCGATGCCCGTGGCGAGCCGGGCTGCGGGTGTCTCGCCCTCGGGGTCGGCGTCCAGATGCACGCGGACCAGGTGCAGCATCAGCTCGGCCGTCTCCTGCGCGGCGCCAGCCTCGAGCAGGCGCACCAGCACCGCCCGCAACGTCCGCAACGCGCTCTCCGCGCGCTCGGTGTAGCGGCCGAGCCAAAACAGCGCCTCGGCCGTCCCGCTCAACAGGTCGCGGGCATTGCGCCTGAGTTCCACCCGCGTGACCCGGTGGCTCAACAGTGCCGGCAGCGGCGGCTCGTCGGGTGACGTCGTCACCCAGACCTCCTTGCTGCCGAAACCGGACGGCAGGCCGATCGCCGTGCCGGCACCGGCAAGCCGTCCGAGCCCGCCCGGCAGCACGTGGACCTTGCCGCCGTCCACGCAGGCGAACAGCCGCATCGCCCAATGCACCGGCTGCAGGCGACCGTCGCGCCAAGCCGGCACCGTGGCAAGCGAAACCCCCCGCTCGGCGACCCAGCGGTGCCCGGTGCGGCGCAGGCGTCGCTCCAGCGCGCGAGAGGCTTCGTTGGCGGGCATGTCGAGGTCGTAGACGCCCGGGTCGTGGCGTGCCCCCATGCGGCTCAGGTGCCACGCCGGGCTCCCCAGCACCTGACGCCGCGCGTCGGCGTCGCCGAGCCAGCGGACCGGCGCTTCCGGTAAGAGCGGTCGCGTCTCGAACAGGGTGCGGCAGAGGACCTCGGCAAACGGACCCAGGGTGCGGTTCTGCAAGAGACCGGAGCCGAGCGCGTTGGCGACCCGTACCCGGCCCAGCCGCGCCGCGTCCACCAGTCCCGGTGTGCCGAGGCCCCCGAAGCCCGGCACGTGCAGCGGGTCGAGCTGGCGCCCCTGACGCTTGCGCAGAATGACGTCGACCCGCTGCAAGCCTTCGAGCGAGCGCAGGAACACCTCGCCGTTGCGCATGGTCAAGTCGACGCTCTCGACCAGCGACACGCCCAGATAGCGGGCGAGAAAGGCGTGGCTGAAATAGCTCGGATCGTGCGGGCCGCTGGAGAGCAGCACGGTGCGGCCGTCCTCGTCGCTCTGAGCGCGCAGCGCTTCGCCGAGCCGGGCCACGTAGCCGGCCAGTCGCCGCACCCCCGATTCCATGAACAAGGAGCCCATCGCTTGGGCCAGGGCCATGCGGCTCGCCAGCACCCAGCCATGGCCCGTGGGCGCGTCCACCTGGTCGGCGAGGATGACCCATTCGCCGTCCCGATCGAGCGCCACGTCGAGCGCGTAGGTGGTGAGATAAGGCGCCGGCGGCTTCGGCCATTGGCTGCAGGGGTAGAGGAACTCGGGATTGCCGAAGACGAGCGACGACGGCAGCACGCGCTCGCGCAGCAACCGTTGCCGGCCGTAGAGATCCGCCAGCACCGCCTCGGCCAGTTGCACGCGCTGGGTGACGGCCGCCTCCAGCCGCGCCCATTGCGCACCGTCCAGAATGATCGGGACGAGGTCCAGATCCCACGCCGCCTTCTTGTCGTCCGGGCTCGCATAGACGTTGAACGCCACGCCCGTGGCCTGCAGCCGCCGGCGCACGTCGCGTTGCATCTCCATAATGGTCGAAGGCGGCAGGGCGGCGAAGCGGCGCACGAAATCGGTCCAAGGCGGCCGCACCGCGCCGTCCGCCGCCACGCACAGATCGAACACGCCCGGCAGCGGGCGGTAGCCGCCGAGGCTCATGAGCGCGTCGGACGCGCTGGTCACGGCGGCTGGGGACAGCATGGTTTCCTCGGGATAACTCCGACGCGCCGACGCCGCGCAGAACTCGACGCGAACACCGGCCCGAAGTTCCGACCTTAAGCCGCGATGCCCGTCCTAGCCAAGGCCCCCGTGGTGGAACACGGTGCGGCGCAGGTCCAGGGTGCAGGGCGCTGCCGGATGCGGTGGCAGGACGCGGGGCCGCAAGGGGCCGGGGCTGTGGCCCAGGCTCTGGAACCGCGCCAGCCGGCGGCCTTGCGCCTCGAAGTCGTTGACCGGCAGCGTCTCGTAGTTGCGCCCGGCGGGGTGCATGACGTGATAGGTGCATCCCCCCACCGACCGGCCGGCCGCGGTGTCGACCACGTCGAACACCAAGGGTGACTGCACCGGAATGGTCGGGTGCAGGCAGGATGGCGGCTGCCAGGCGCGAAAGCGGACGCCGGCCACGTGGTCGGCGTCGCCCACCCGTTGCAGTGGCAAGGTCCAGCCATGGCAGGTGACGGCGTAGCGATCCGCCAACTCGCCCGTGACCCGCACTTGCAGCCGCTCCAGCGAGCTGTCGACGTAGCGCGCGGTGCCGCCGACGGCCCCTTCCTCGCCGAGCACGTGCCAGGGCTCCAGGGCGGCGCGCAGCTCCACCGCGAGCCCGGCGGCGTCGACATGGCCGTAGAGCGGGAAGCGGAACTCGAAATGCGGC
>RECO01000131.1 GCA_007694015.1 Geminicoccaceae bacterium | reverse complement strand
CGTGGGTGACCGGGCGGGGGTGAGGGCAGGTCAAGCATTTCGGGAAATGCTCTAAGGGGTCCGTTGGCCTGCATCCAAAGTCGCGCCACCGCCGGGCACGATGCCGGCTTGGGCGTCATCGTTTTGTCATGATCGGCACGCTACTTGCTCCGGTCACGATCACGAGGTGCGGCACCGGCCGCGCCCTCGCCTGCTGGGAGCTCCGCCCATGCCCACCCGCCGTTGGCTTGCCGTCAGCGCCGTCAGCGCCGTCACGCTGCTCGCGACGAGCGCCGCCTTTGCCCAGGAACTGACCGTCTACACCGCGATCGAGGCGGACCAGCTCGCCGCCTACAAGGCGGCGTTCGAGGCCGACAACCCAGGCATCACCATCAACTGGGTGCGGGATTCGACCGGTGTGGTCACCGCCAAGCTCCTGGCCGAGCGCGACAACCCGCAGGCCGACGTCATCTGGGGGCTCGCTGCCACCTCGCTGATGCTGTTGAAGGCCGAGGGCATGCTCGAGCCCTATGCACCGGTCGGCGTGGAAAAGCTCTCGCCCGCCTTCGTCGACGATGCCGAGGTGCCGTCCTGGGTCGGCATGAACGCGTGGGTGGCCGCGCTGTGCGTCAACACCATCGAAGCCGAGCGCCTGGGCCTGCCCATGCCGACCAGCTGGTGGGACCTCACCGACCCCGTCTATCAGGGCCACGTCTCGATGCCGAACCCCAACTCGTCGGGCACCGGCTTTTTGGACGTGTCGTCCTGGCTGCAGCTGTTCGGCGAGGAGGAGGGCTGGGCCTATATGGACGCCTTGCACCAGAACATCGCCGCCTACACCCACAGCGGCTCCAAGCCCTGCCGTGACGCGGCCCGCGGCGAGGTTGGGATCGGCATCTCCTTCGCCTACCGCGCGGCGCAGTCCAAGGCCGAGGGGGCGCCGATCGAGGTGGTGATCCCGAGCGAGGGCGTCGGCTGGGACATGGAGGCGGCGGCCATCGTCGCCGGCACCTTCGAGCTGGAGGCGGCGCAAAAGTTGATGGACTGGGTCGTCACCGAACAGGCCAACCGGATGTACAACGAGGGCTACGCCGTGGTCGCCTTTCCGGGCATCGCCAAGCCCGTGCCCTTCTTCCCCGAGAACATCGAAGCGGCGATGATCGACAACGACTTCGAATGGGCGGCCCTGAACCGCGAGCGCATCCTCGCCGAGTGGACCCGGCGCTACGACGGCAAGACCGAGGCGCGCTGAGGCGTCCTGTGGACGCGGTCGCGGCGGAACTGGCCGAGCCCTACCTGGTCATCGACCAGGTGACCAAGCGCTTCGGCCCGTTCGTGGCCCTCGACCGCGTCTCGCTCGCCGTCCGCGACGGCGAGTTCGTCTGCTTTCTCGGCCCCTCGGGTTGCGGCAAGACCACGCTGCTCAGGGCCATCGCCGGGCTCGAGCTGCAGAGCGAGGGCGCCATCCGCCAGAAGGGCCAGGATATCTCCCTCTTGCCGCCGTCCGCGCGCGACTTCGGCATCGTCTTTCAGTCCTACGCGCTTTTTCCCAACCTCACCGTGGCCGACAACGTCGGCTACGGGCTGGTCGGCCGCGGGCTGCGTCGCGGCGCCATCCAGGCACGCATCGACGAGCTGTTGCGCCTCGTCGGCCTGCCCGACCAGGGGCCGAAATACCCGGCCCAGCTTTCGGGTGGCCAACAGCAGCGGGTGGCGCTGGCCCGCGCCCTCGCCACCTCGCCGGGCCTCCTCCTGCTCGACGAGCCGCTGTCGGCGCTGGATGCCAAGGTCCGCCAAAGGCTGCGCCTCGAGATGAAGGACCTGCAGCGCCGCTTGGGCGTGACCACGATCATGGTGACCCACGACCAGGACGAGGCGCTGACCATGGCCGACCGCATCGTCGTCATGAACGAAGGCGTCATCGAGCAGATCGGCACGCCCGAGGAGGTCTATACCCGGCCGGCGACCGCCTTCGTCGCCGACTTCATCGGCGAGATGAACTTCCTCGATGGCGCCCTCACGGACGCCGCTGCGGTGCGCGTCGGCAACCTCACCCTGGCGCTGCCGGCCCCCGTCGCCAGCGGCCCCGAGGTGACCATCGGTATCCGCCCGGAGGACGTGCGGATCGACGATGCCCATGGCATCGAGGCCCAGGTCCACCATGTCGAGTTCCTGGGCGCGCACGTCCGGGTCAGCCTCGACCACGAAGCGTTCGGCCCGCGCGGGCTCGTCGCCGACCTCGCGCAGAACCTCTACCGGGCGCGCGGCGGGGTGGCGGTGGGCGAGCGGCTGCGGCTAGGCTTGCCGCCCGAGCGCCTCCTCGTCTACGGGCGGAGCTGAGCCGCTTGGCGAGCCTGCCCCACCCCCGAGCCGCCCGGCGCCGGACCAGCAGCGACGACTGGGTGGCCCGCGGCCTCATTCTGGTGGTCGCGAGCTACCTGGTCGTCACGCTGATCTTCCCGCTGTTCACCATGGTCACCCGCTCGGTCGAGGTCTTCCGCTTCGATCTCGACCTGATCACGGTCCAGTTCCAGACCGAGGCCGGCTGGCAGGCCGAGCGCAGCGTGCAGGATTGGATCGAGGCCACCGGCCACGAAGTGAATGCGGGTGTGCGGGTGAGCGAGCGTTCGCGCGAGCAAATCCTCCGCATCATCCCGCGCGCCGAGTTCCAAGGCGTCGATCTCGTGCGGGTGCACGACCGCTCCGACGGCCGCGGCCTCGTCATGGTCGCGGGCCAGTTCATCGGCGGCGGCAACAGCTGGGAGGGCACGCCGGCCGATCTCCGCCGGGTCCAGATCCGCCCGGTCGGCGAGTTCGGCCTCGCCAACTACACGCACTATTTCGCGACGCCGACGCTGCGGCAGTCGATCGTCAACAGCTTCGCCATAGCCCTCGGCACCACCGGAATCGTGGTGCCGCTCGCCTTCGCCTATGCGTTCGCGCTCACCCGCTCCTGCATTCCCTTCAAAAGCGCTTTTCGCACCATCGCCCTGGTGCCGATTCTGGTGCCCTCGCTCCTGCCGGCGATCGGCCTCGTCTACCTGTTCGGCCGCCAGGGCATCCTCACGCCGCTCCTCATGGGCGAGAGCATCTACGGGCCGATCGGCATCGTCATGGCGAGCGTGTTCTTCGTCTTTCCGCATGCCGTGTTGATCCTGACCACGGCGCTCACCCTCGCCGACCAGCGCCTCTACGAAGCCGCCAAGGTGCTGAACGCCTCGCCCTGGCGCACGTTCTGGACCGTCACCCTGCCGGCTGCCCGCTACGGCCTCATTTCCGCCGCCTTCGTCACCTTCACCCTGGTCATCACCGATTTCGGCGTGCCCAAGGTGATCGGCGGCAACGTCAACGTGCTCGCGCTCGACATCTACAAACAAGTCGTCGGCCAGCAGAACTTCCAGCTGGGCGCCGTGGTCTCGATGGTCCTGCTCTTGCCGGCCGTGGTCGCGTTCACCGTCGACCGCATCGCCACTCGCCGCCAAGTCGCCATGCTGAACGCCCGCACCGTGCCGCTGGTGCCAAGGGCCCACAAAATCCGCGACCGCACGCTGCTCGTCGTCTGCAGCCTGATGGCCATCTTCATCCTCGGCATCCTGGCCATGTGCCAGTTCGCTGCCCTGTTCCAATTCTGGCCCTACGATCTCTCCTTCAGCCTCAGGAACTACGATTTCGACCGGATGGATGGTGGGGGGTGGGCAGCCTATTGGAACTCGATCCGGATGGCAACCTACACCGCCGTGATCGGCACCGCCGCCATCTTTCTCGGCGCCTATCTGGTCGAAAAGGCCCCACGCCTCGGCCTCAGCCGCGATTTCATGCAATTCATGGCCATGCTGCCCATGGCCGTGCCCGGCATGGTCCTGGGCCTCTCCTACATCTTCTTCTTCAACGACCCGACGAACCCGCTCAACACCATCTACGGCACCATGGCGATCCTGGTGGTCTCGACCATCACCCACTTCTACACGGTCGCCCACCTCACGGCCGTCACGGCCCTGAAGCAAATGGACAAGGAGTTCGAGGCCGTCTCCGAAAGCCTGAAGCAGCCCTTCTGGCGCACGCTCCGCCGCGTCACCATCCCGGTCTGCCTGCCCTCGATCCTCGACATCGCCATCTACATGTTCGTCAACGCCATGACGACGGTCTCGGCCGTGGTCTTCCTCTACTCCACCCACACGGCCCTCGCCTCCGTCGCCATCCTCAACATGGACGACGCCGGCGACATCGCCCCGGCCGCCGCCATGGGCATGATGATCTTCTACACCAACATCGCCGCGAGGCTGCTCCACATGGCAACCTCCCGCGCCGTCCGCAGCAGCCAAGCCTGGCGCCAGCGCTGAAGGGTTGAAGGGTTGAAGGGTTGAAGAGTTGAAGGGAAGCCAAGGGGGCTTTTGGCCCCCTTGGAAACCCCCGCGCCAAATGGCAGGCGGGTCGCTTAGCGACCCGCCTGCCATTTGGCGACTTTCCGAAGTGGCAGCGGCTTGCCGCTGCTCGGGGGTCCAGGGGGCCAAAAGCCCCCTGGTTCCTTCCTTTTCTGCCGGGTTTGCGATGCAACAGGTGACGGCGCGGGGTGTGCGCGCTACATCGCTTTCCCGTTCTCGAGAAGGCTTGGATCGATGCAGCTTCGCCCGCCGCGCGGCACCCACGACCTCTACGGCGACGATGCCCTTCGGCATCGCCACGTGGTGGAAACGGCGCGGCGCGTCGTGGGCTGCTACGGTTATGGCGAGATGGCCACGCCGATCTTCGAGTTCACCGGGGTGTTCGCCCGCTCGCTCGGCGAGACCTCCGACGTCGTGTCGAAGGAGATGTACACCTTCACCGACCGCGGCGGCGAGGAGGTCACGCTCCGACCGGAGAACACGGCCTCGGTGATGCGGGCGATCCTGACCGGCGGGCTGCTGCAGTCGGTGCCGCTGCGCTTTTTCTACGCCGGGCCGATGTTCCGCTACGAGCGGCCGCAAAAGGGCCGCCTGCGGCAGTTCCACCAGATCGGCGTCGAGCTGGTGGGGGCAGCGGAGCCCTTCGGCGACGTCGAGGTGATCGCCTGCGGGCAGCAGATCCTGGAAGAATTGGGGATCGCGCCCCTGGTGCGGCTGGACATCAACAGCCTCGGCAACCCCTTGAGCCGAGCACGCTATCGGGATCAGCTGACGGCCTATCTGGCGCGCTATCGGGCGGAGCTTTCCGAGGACAGCCAAAGGCGGCTGGAGCGCAATCCCTTGCGCATCCTCGACAGCAAGGACGAGGGCGACCGCCGCATCGTCCAGGATGCGCCCCACCTTGCTGGCGCCTACGACGACGAGAGCCGTTACTTTTTTGCCGCGGTGCAGGACGGGCTCGCCCGGCTGGGCATCGCGTTCACGGTGAACCCGTCCCTGGTGCGCGGCCTGGACTACTACACCCACACCGCCTTCGAGTTCACGACCGATGCGCTGGGGGCGCAGGGGGCGGTGATCGCCGGCGGCCGTTATGACGGGCTGATGGAGCAGTTGGGCGGGCCGGCGACGCCCGGTGTCGGCTGGGCCGCCGGCATCGAGCGCATGGCGCTGTTGCTCGCCGAAACCCCGGCCGCACCGGCGCCGGTGGCGCTCGTGCCGATCGGCGAGGCGGCCGAAGCCGAGGCCCTGGTGCTTGCCGCCGAACTCCGCCGCGCCCACGTGCCCTGCGATCTCGCCTTCAAGGGCAAGACCGGCCAGCGGATGAAGCGCGCCGACCGCATCGGGGCGCGCTTCGCCGTCGTCTTCGGCGAGGACGAATTGCAGGCCGGCACGGTCCAGCTCAAGGACCTTCAAACCGGCGACCAGCGGGTGGTGGCGCGGGCGGACCTCCGCCAGAGCCTCGAATGAGCACGGCCTACGACGATCGGCTCAGCGCCATCCTCGCGCGCCGCGACGAGCTTGCGGCGCTGATGAGCGAGGCGAGCGGCAGCTTCACCGACCTCGCCAAGGAATATGCCGAGATCGAGCCGTTGGCGGCCGACATCGAAGCCTATCAGAAGGCCAAGGCGGATCTCGTCGAGCTGCGGCAGATGGCCGAGAGCGAGCCCGACATGCGCGGCCTCGCGGAAGCCGAAATCCGCGAGATCGAAGCCCGGATGCCGGCACTGGAGCAGGCGGTGCGCTTGGCGCTCCTGCCGAAGGACGTCGACGACGACAAGAGCGCCATCCTCGAAATCCGCGCCGGCACGGGTGGCGAGGAGGCGGCGCTGTTCGCCGGGGACCTGTTGCGGATGTACCAGCGCTACGCCGAAGGGCGCGGTTGGAAGGTCGAGCTGGTCGACCTCAACGAGACCGAGCTCGGCGGCATCAAGGAGGCGACCTTGGAGGTGCAGGGGCGGGGCGCCTTCGCCCGGCTGAAGTTCGAAGCCGGCGTACACCGGGTGCAGCGGGTGCCGGTGACGGAGGCGGGCGGCCGCATCCACACCTCGGCCGCGACCGTGGCGGTGTTGCCCGAGGCCGAGGAGGTCGACGTCGAGCTGGACGAGGGCGATTTGCGCATCGACGTCTACCGGGCGAGCGGTGCCGGCGGCCAGCACGTCAACCGGACCGAGAGTGCCGTGCGCATCACCCACTTGCCGACGGGCCTGGTGGTCGCCATCCAGGACGAGAAATCGCAGCACAAGAACAAGGCGAAGGCGCTGAAGATCCTGCGCGCCCGGCTCTACGACCAGGAACGTCAGGCCAAGGCCAGCGCCCGCTCCGCCGAGCGCAAGGGGCAGGTCGGCTCGGGTGACCGCTCGGAGCGCATCCGCACCTACAATTTCCCCCAAGGCCGCGTCACCGACCACCGCATCAACCTCACCCTGTACAAGCTCGACCAGGTGCTGCAGGGCGAAGCCCTGGGCGAGTTGATCGAGGCGCTGATCGCCGAAGACCAGGCCGCCCGCCTCGCGGAGATCGCCGCTTGAGCCACCACTACCTCGTCAAGCTCGTCTGGACCGGCAACCGTGGCACGGGCACCTCGGGCTACCGCGCCTATGACCGCGACCATCAGATCATCGTGCGCGGCAAGCCGGTGTTGAAGGTGTCGGCCGATGCCGCCTTTCGCGGCGATCCGCACAGCCACAATCCGGAAGACCTGCTGGTTGCGGCCCTCGCCAGTTGTCACATGCTCTGGTACCTGCACCTCGCGGCCGAAGCCGGCATCGTCGTTACCGGCTACCGCGACGAGGCCGACGGCGACATGGAGAGCGGACCCGAGGGCGGCCGGTTTTTGGAGGTCATCCTCAAGCCGACGGTCACCATCCAAGCGGGCGATCCGGCCGTCGCCTTGGCCCTGCACGGTGAAGCCAACCGCCGCTGCTTCATCGCCAACTCGGTCAACTTCCCGGTCAAGCACGCGCCCACCATCCTCCAAGCGGGCTGATGCCGACCGTCGGGGCGTTGCTCGCCGCGGTCGAGCGCCGTCTGGAAGTGCGGCTACCGCGCGACGAAGCCAAGGGCGAAGCGCGCCTGCTCGTGGCGCATTGCACAGGCATCGACCGCTTGACCCAGCGGCTGCGGCCGGAGCTTGCGCTCGACGAGCGCGTCCACACGGCCGCCCTGCAGCTGGCGGCGCAGCGGGCGGCCGGCGCGCCGATGGCCTACCTCGTCGGCAGCCGGGAGTTCTGGGGCCTCCCCTTTTCGGTCGGCCCCGGCGTTCTGGTCCCCCGCCCGGACAGCGAAACCCTGATCGAAGCGGCGTTGGCGCATCTGCCGCAGAACCAGACGGCGCGGATCCTCGACCTCGGCACGGGCTCCGGCTGCCTCCTCTTGGCCATCCTGCACGAACGCCCTGAGGCCAAGGGCCTCGGCATCGACCAAAGCGCCGAAGCCCTCGCCTACGCCGAGCGGAATGCTCGAGCCCTCGGGCTGGATGGCCGTGCGACGTTCCGTCTGGGTGACTGGTGGGATGGTGTCGAGGGTTGCTTCGATCTCGTCCTCAGCAACCCCCCCTACATCGTCCGTGCGGTGATCGACGGTCTGATGCCCGAGGTGCGCGACCATGAGCCGCGCGCGGCCCTCGACGGCGGCACCGATGGTCTCGACGCCTATCGTCGGCTGTTCAGGGGCCTTGCGGCGCACTTGGCCCCCGGCGGCCTCGCGCTGTTCGAGCTCGGCTTCGATCAGGGGCCGACGCTCCTGGCGATGGCAGCGGCCCACGGCTTTAGCGGGTGCAGCCTCCGCCAGGACCTCACGGGTCACGATCGTTGCCTGGTCATCCCTGGGGCGGATGCCCCAACCGTGATATGACAATGGCGTCATGGCGCGGGAGAAGGTCTCGTGAGCAGCATCGGTGATTGGTTGGAGCATTTGGGGCTGGGCGAGCTGACGCCCCGGTTCGAAGCCCGTGGTATCGATTTGGCGGGCGCCTGTCGGCTGAACGACGAGGATTTGCACGGCCTTGGCCTGACCGTGGCGCAGCGGCGCCGGTTGGCTGCAGCGATCGAGGATCTGGAGGCCATCGCCCGCACGGCAGAACTGGGCCTCGCCGAAGACGGTGCACCACCTCCGGCGCACACCGCCAAGCCTGCGTCCTCCGCACAAGGGTGACGGCCCTGGCCGTCACCTCGGGGGTGCAGGGGGCCTAAAGCCCCCTGCTGCTTCCTTCTTTTTCTGATTTTTTTCTACCTGCCTGCCCGCCCGCTCAGACCAGCTTGCGCACGTCGGTCAAGCGACCGGTGATGGCGGCGGCGGCGGCCATGGCGGGGCTGAGCAGGTGGGTGCGCCCGCCGCGGCCTTGACGGCCTTCGAAGTTGCGGTTGGAGGTGGAGGCGCAGCGCTCGCCGGGGCTGAGGATGTCGGGGTTCATGCCGAGGCACATGGAGCAGCCGGCTTCACGCCACTCGAAGCCCGCGTTCTTGAACACCGCGTCGAGGCCCTCTTCCTCGGCCTGGTGTTTGACGAGCCCGGAGCCGGGTACGACCATGGCCCGCACACCGTCGGCGATCTTCTTGCCGTTGAGCACCTTGGCGGCGGCGCGCAGGTCTTCGATGCGGCCGTTGGTGCAGGAGCCGAGGAACACGCGCTCGACCTTGATCTCGCTCATCGGCGTGTTGGGCTCGAGGCCCATGTAGTCGAGGGCGCGCTCGATGGCCCGGCGGCGGTCGTCGCTCGGCGCCTGTTTGGGGTCGGGCACGCGGCCGGAGATGGGCACCACGTCTTCGGGGCTGGTCCCCCAGGTGACCTGCGGTTCGATGTCCTCGGCGCGCAGTTCGACCTCGGTGTCGTAGCGGGCACCCGAATCGGACGGCAGCGTCTTCCAGTAGGCGACGGCCTGCTCGAATGCGCCAGCCTTGGGTGCCTTGGGGCGGCCTTGGATGTAGCGGAAGGTGGTCTCGTCCGGCGCGATCAGGCCGGCCCGGGCACCCGCCTCGATCGACATGTTGCAGATGGTCATGCGGCCTTCCATCGACAGGCCGCGGACGACCGAGCCCGCATATTCGATGACGTGGCCGGTGCCGCCGGCGGTGCCGATCTTGCCGATGATGGCGAGGATCACGTCCTTGGCGGTCACGCCGAAGCCGAGTTCGCCCTCGACCGAGATGCGCATGTTCTTCGGCCGCTTCTGCAAGAGCGTTTGCGTGGCGAGCACGTGCTCGACCTCGCTCGTGCCGATGCCGAAGGCCAGTGCCCCGAAGGCGCCGTGGGTCGAGGTGTGGCTGTCGCCGCAGACGATGGTCATGCCGGGCAGGGTGAAGCCCTGCTCGGGGCCGACGATGTGGACGATGCCCTGGCGGATGTCGGTCACGTCGTAGAGCTCGATGCCGAACTCGTTGGCGTTCTCGACCAGCGTGTCGACCTGGAGCTTCGAGATCGGGTCCTTGATGCCCTTGATCCGATCCGGGTCGGTGGGGACGTTGTGGTCGACCACGGCGAGGGTCGCCTCGGGACGGCGCACCTTGCGACCCGAAACGCGCAGGCCTTCGAAGGCCTGCGGGCTCGTTACCTCGTGGACGAGGTGGCGGTCGATGTAGATGAGACAGGTGCCGTCGTCCTGGCGATCGACCAGGTGCTCGTCCCAGATCTTGTCGAAGAGCGTCCGCGGCCCGGTCATCTCACCCCGTCTCCCTCTGTTGCCGACGCCCGCCGCGGCTCAGTTGGCCGCTGCGCCGTTGTTGCTGGTGCGTGTGGTCTGCTTCTCGGCGATGCGCGCCGACTTGCCGCGGCGGCCGCGGAGGTAATAGAGCTTGGCGCGGCGGACACGGCCGCGGCGCACGACCTCGATCGAATCGATCCGCGGGCTGTAGAGCGGGAACACGCGCTCGACGCCCTCGCCATAGCTGATCTTGCGCACGGTGAAGGCGGAGTTCAGGCCGCGGTTGCGGCGGGCGATGCAAACGCCCTCGAAGGCCTGGATGCGCTCGCGCGTGCCCTCGATCACCTTGACGTTCACGCGCAGCGTGTCGCCGGGCGCGAAGTCGGGGATCGGGCGCTCCGCCACCAGGCGGGCGACCTGCTCTTGCTCGAGCTGCTGGATCAGGTTCATCGGTCAGGTCCCTCGAAGGGGTCGGCTCAAGCCGAGCCCGGTGTCAACGTTCAGGTCGGCGGTCCCGCCGGCCGGTTCAAGTCGTCGGCGCCGCATAGCGGGCCCAGAGATCGGGGCGACGCTCGCGGGTCACGCGTTCGGCTTCCGCCCGACGCCAGGCGCGAATGCGGCCGTGGTCGCCGGAAAGAAGAATGTCGGGCACCGCCTCGCCTTCGAACACCCGGGGGCGGGTGTAGTGCGGGTACTCGAGCAGGCCACTCGCGAAGCTTTCCTCGTCCAGGCTCGCGGCCGAGCCCATCACGCCCGGCAACAGCCGCACGCACGCATCGAGCAGGGCGATGGCCGCGGGCTCGCCGCCGCTCAACACGAAATCGCCGAGGCTGAGCTCCTCCAGGCCACGCCGCCGGATGACCCGGTCGTCGATGCCTTCGAAGCGGCCGCACAACACCACGACACCGGGGCCGTCCGCAAGCCCCTGGATGCGGGCCTGGGTCAGGGGAGCGCCCCTGGGGCTCATCAGCACCCTTGGCCGCCCGTCGTCGGGCAAGGAGTCGAGGGCGGCGCCGACCACGTCGGCGCGCATCACCATGCCGGCGCCGCCGCCGAAGGGGGTGTCGTCGACGCTTTGGTGGCGATCCTGCGCGAAGTCCCTGAGGCGCACCGTCTCCAGCCGCCAGCTGCCCTCGGCGAGCCCCCGGCCCGCCAAGGAATGCCCGAGCGGGCCCGGAAACATCTCCGGGAAAAGGGTCAGCACGGTGGCAGACCAGGGCGCCCTCATCGTGCCCGCCCCGCCACCCGGTCGGCGGCTCCCGCCACCTCGAATTCCGTCACCGTCGCCATGGTGAGACGGCCGCCGGCGACGTCGACCTCGGGGAACTGGTCGCGGGTGAAGGGCAAGGCCCACTCCTTGCCCGCCTCGCCCCGGATCTCGACGACGTCACCGGCGCCGTAATCGACCACGGCGCGCACCTTGCCGACCGGGCGACCCCGCTCGTCCACGACCTCCAGCCCGACCAGGTCCTCGACGTACCACTCGTCCTCGTCGGTCGGCGGCAGCGCCTGGCGGTCGACCCAAAGCTCCGTGCCGCGCAGGGCCTCGGCGGCATCACGGTCGTCGATACCGGCAAAGCGGGCGACCACGGCCTTGGCCGTGACCTTCACCTCGGTGATGCGGAACCGGCGCTCGCCCGCGCCGTCCTCGAGGGGGCCGTAGGCGGCGATGTCGGCAGGCTCGGCCGTAAAGGCGCGCAGCTTCACCTCGCCGCGCACGCCGTGCGCCGCGGTCACCACGCCCAAGCAGACGCGCTTGTCCGCCACCATCGTTGCCCCGCTGGTG
>RECO01000154.1 GCA_007694015.1 Geminicoccaceae bacterium | reverse complement strand
TTCCGACGGCGAACGCCGTCGGTCGGGGGTCCAAGGGGGCCAAAAGCCCCCTTGCTCCTTTCCCTTCGCCCCTTTCCCTTACCCCTTCGACGCGTCGGTCGCGGGGTCGAGCAGGCGGTGCAGGTGGACCACGAAGTAGCGGGTTTGGGCGTCGTCGACGGTGGCTTGGGCCTTCGAGCGCCAGGCTTTTTCGGCTTCGGCGTAGTTCGGGTAGACACCGACGACGTCGACCTTGGAGAGGTCTTCGAATTCCACCCCGCTCGGGTCTTTCAGGCGTCCGCCCAGCACCAGGTGGAGCAGTTGTTGCGGCATCGTCGTCCCTCACTCGTTCGGGCCTCGTTGGCCTTGGCGGTTAGGGGAGGCTTGGGGCTCTGTCCAGAGGCGGGCGGCGGTACCAATAGGCGAGGCTGAGTGCGGCGAAGGCGATGGCGACGACCAGCGGCAGGCCGTTGGGGCCGATGGCGTCGATGGCGATGCCGCTGGCGGTCGGGCCGACCAGGCCGGCCATGCCCCACATCATGGCGAAGGCGGCGTTGCCGGCGAGGAGGGTGGATCCTGTGAAGCGGTCGCCGAGTTCGACCAGGGCGACGGTGTAGGTGCCGTAGGCGAAGCCGCCCCAGAGAAAGACCAGCAGCCAGAGCCAGGGACCGGGTTCGGCGACGGCGGGGAGGAGGGCTGCACCTGCGACCGTGGCGAAGGTGCAGGTGAGGGTTGCGGCTTTGCGCGAGACGCGGTCGGCGAGCCAGCCGATCGGCATTTGCAGGAGCACGTTGCCGAGGGCGAGGGCCGTGATGGCGAGCTTGGCCGCCGTTTCGCTGGCGCCGAAGGCGAGGGTGTAGAGCGGGAGGAAGGTCAAGACGGCCTGGTCGAAGGCGGCCGCCGCCGCCACCGCGGCGAGCAGGAGCGGGGCGAGCGGCATGAAGGCGAACAGGGTCATGCCGTGCTCGATGTGGAAACGCGGCAGGCGGTCGTGGGCGGCGACGATGAGGCCGGCGGTGACCAGGGCGAAGACGATGGCGACGAAGAAGGGGGCGAAGCCGTCGATGCCGGTGGCGAGCAGGAGGGCCGGGCCGGCGGCGAAGCCGGCGCCGAGCATGGTGGCGTAGAGGGCGAGCCAGCGGCCGCGCTGGGCGCGCGGGATCATCAGGTTCAGCCAGGTTTCGCTGACGACGTAGATGGCGTTGATGCCGATGCCCAGGAGAAAGCGGCCGATGAACCAGACCCAAAGGACTTCGCTCGCCCCCATCACCAAGAGCGCGGCGGCGAGGAGCAGGCAGGCGAGGACGGCAAGCCGGCGGGCGCCGATGCGCCGGGCCGCGTCGGGCACGAAGGGGGCGGCGGCGATCAGGCCCAGCGGCATCATGGCGGCGTTGAGGCCGATGACGGTGGCGCCGACGCCCTGGCGCTCCAAGAGCAGCGCAAAGAGCGGGTAGGTCAGCCCTTGCAGCACGCCGAACACGGCCGCCATGGCGATGATGGCGACGACCGGGCGGACGTCGACCGCACCGGGCGCAACGGCCGAAGTGGTCTCGGGTGGCGACAACCGGCTCTCCAGGGCGAGGTGGGCCGTGTCGGTGGGGTCAGGCCACCTGCCAGACGTCGACCTCGGTGGCGAGCATATAACGCTCCACCGCGTTTTGCGCCATCGACAGGGCACCCGGCAGGTCAGGCATGTCGAAGGCGAACAGCACCAGGAGGGCTTCGGCGGTGTCGGCGCGGACGCGGGCGCGGGCGCCGTCGCGGGTGGGGCTGCCGAAGGGACCCTCGCGGTCGGCCAAGAGCGGCAGGCCCGTGAGGTTGAAGGCCTCCTGGCCGCCGATCGCGGGGTAGGTTTCGCCGGGCAGACCCACCCGGTAGTGCAAGGGCGGGGCGAGGTGGCGCCGGTCGTAGATGCCCGCGGCGAGGCCGGTTTCGAGCGAGATCAGGGTGTTGAGGTCGACCAGGTCGTGGATGCGCGGCGGGGCTTCGCCCTTTTGCAGGCGGCGCCAGAGCGCTTCCGAGGCGGGGCGGTAGCGGCTCGGGTCCTTGCCGAGCGCCTTGTAGGCGCGCCTCGTCGCCTGGATCGGTGCGACCTCGGCGAGCGGGGTCTCTCGCACCCGCACGGCCGCTGCGTCCAGGGCGGGGCCGAGGTCGCCGCGGCGGCCGGGTACGCTGAAGGCGAGGCAGCCGAGCCGCGCCGTCACCCCCTTGGCGGCGAAGGCCGCATCGAGGGTGAGGGCGAGCGGCGGCTCAGCTCGCGTTCGGGCCGTCATCCGGGCGTTCCTTGACGTACTCGCCCGGTGCGTCGCCGAGGATGGCAAGCTTGCCCTTCGCGGGATCGCGCGCCGCCACCATCGGCCCGCTGTGGCTGGCGAGCCAGGCGGACCAGTCCGGCCACCACGAGCCCTCGTTGTGCTCGGCCGCCTGGAGCCAGGCATCCGGATCGGCCTGGCTGCGGTCGTCGTTGGTCCAGTAGCCGTATTTCGGCCGGCCCGCCGGCGGGTTCATGACGCCGGCGATGTGGCCGGAGCCGGCGAGCACGAAGCGGACCGGGCCCTTGAACTGCTGGGTGACCGGGTAGCAGGAGCGCCAAGGTGCGATGTGGTCCTCGACGGTGGCAAGGGCGTAGGCGGGGGTTTCGATCAGGCGCGTGTCGATCTTGGTGCCCAGCACCTCGAAGGTGTTGGGCCGCGCCAGGGCATTGCCCAGGTAGAAGGCGCGCACGTAGTCCGAGAGCATGGTGGCCGGCAGGCGCGTCGCGTCGGCGTTCCAATAGAGCAGGTCGAACGGCTGCGGGTCCTTGCCGAGCAGGTAGTTGTTGACGAAGAACGACCAGATCAGGTCGTTCTCGCGCAGCAATTGGAACATGGTCGCCATGTGCCGGCTTTCGAGGAAGCCGGTGGCCTGGGTGTGTTCTTCCATCGCGTCCAGGTTCTCGGCGTCGACGAAGACGCCGATTTCGCCCGGATCGGTGAAGTCGAACATGGTGACGAGGAAGGTGCTGCTCTTGATGCGGTCGTCGCCGAGGGCGGCCATGCGGGCGAGCCCGACCGAGGCGAGGATGCCGCCGATGCAATAGTTGAGCAGGCTCACCTCGCGCACACCGATGTGCTGCTCGATCGCGTCCAACGCCGCCAGCGGGCCGTCCGTCAGATAATCCTCGAAGCGCTTGTGCGCCAATTGCTTGTTGGGATTTCGCCAGGACATCAAGAAGACGGTGAAGCCCTGTGCTACCGCGTATTTCACGAAGCTGTTTCGCGGTTGCAGGTCGAGGATGTAGAACTTGTTGATCCAGGCGGGGACGATGAGCAACGGGCGCTCGTGGACGACGTCGGTGCTCGGGCTGTATTGGATCAGCTCGATGAGGTCGTTCTTGAAGATGACCTTGCCGGGCGACAGGGCGAGGTTCTTGCCGAGGCCGAAGGCGTCGGCGTCGGTCATGTTGATCTGCAGATGGCCGTCGCCCCGCTCCAGGTCGGCCAGGAAGTTCTCGAGGCCATGCAGCAGGCTGCGGCCCTGGGTGGCCTCGGCGCGGCGCAGCACTTCGGGGTTGGTCAGCGGGAAGTTCGAGGGCGACATCGCGCTGACATATTGGCGGGTGAAGAATTTGAGGCGGCGGCGGGTCGCCGGGTCCAGGTCGGAGGCCTGCTCGACCATCTGCGTGAGCCAGTTGGCGAGCAGGAGATAGGTCTGCTGCAGATAGGCGAAGCCCGGCTCCTCGTGCCAAGCCTTGTCCTTGAACCGGCGATCGCTCGGCGGCGGGGTCACCACCGGCTCGAAATGCCCCTTGCGCTGGCCTTCGATCACCTTGTGCCAGAGCGCGAAGCTGTCGCGCCAAAGTGCGGCCTGGGCCTCGGCCATGCGCCGCGGGTCGGTCATGAGATCGAGCTGGAAGGCGCGAAAGGCGCGCTGCACCGCTTCCGGGTTGATCAAGGAGAAGCTGGTGCCGATCAGCTCTTCCATGCGGGTCATGACGCCGCCGCCGAGCACCTTCGCCGCCCGTTCGTTCAAGGCCAGGAGTTCCGCCGTGAAGTCGGGCTCGGGCGGCGTCGCCTCCGGCCCGCGGCCCGCCTCCGCCCCTGGCTCGGCGGCCCGTTCGGTCCGGCGCCGGGTGTCGTCGTTGCTGCTTGCCGCCTTTGTGCTCACGCCCCCACCTCCCTTGACTTCAGGCCCAACCACCAAAGCCCAAGCGGTTTCGCAACCGCCACTTTGCGCCCGCCTCGCGCCGAGGGCGCGGCTGTCATGGCGTTGTCGCGAAGGCGACTTAGGGTCATGTTGCGGTTGCGTGGTCGTGGGTGGCCGTTCGACACGGAGAGGCGGGATGCGGATCGGGGTCCTCGGTGGTGATGGGTTCGTCGGCTGGCCAACGGCGCTGCACCTCTCGGCCAGGGGGCACGAGGTGGTCATCGTCGACAGCTTGGTGCGGCGGCAGATCGACGGCGAGTTGGACGTGCAGTCGCTGACGCCGATCACGAGCCCGAAGGAGCGCCGCGACGCCTGGGCCGAGCTTTCCGGCCGGCACATCCACCTGGAGCGGATCGACCTCGCTAAGGACTATGGCGAGTTGAAGGCGTGGCTTGCCGCGTTTCGCCCGGATGCCCTGATCCACCTCGCCGAGCAGCGGGCGGCACCCTATTCGATGAAGTCGGCCCGGCAGAAGCGCTACACCGTCGACAACAACGTCAACGCGACCCACAACCTGCTGGCGGCGCTGGTGGAACTGGGGCTGGACGCGCACCTCGTCCACCTCGGCACGATGGGGGTCTACGGCTACTCGACCATCGGTGCCCCGATCCCCGAAGGCTACCAGCCGATCAAGATCGACCTGCCGAACGGCGACGTCGCCGCCCAGGACATCCTCTACCCGGCCAATCCGGGCTCGATCTACCACATGACCAAGTGCCTCGATCAGATCCTCTTCGCCTATTACGCGAAGAATGATGGGCTTCGGATCACCGACCTGCACCAGGGCATCGTCTGGGGGACCAATACGGCGGAGACCGGGCGCGACGAACGGCTGATCAACCGCTTCGACTACGATGGCGACTACGGCACGGTGTTGAACCGGCTGTTGATCCAGGGGGCGATCGGCCATCCCTTGACCGTGCATGGCACCGGCGGTCAGACGCGCGCCTTCATCCACCTGCAGGACAGCGTGCGCTGCATCGAACTCGCGCTGCAGAACCCGCCCGAACGGGGCGAGCGGGTGAAGATCTTCAACCAGATGACCGAGACGCACCGGGTGCGCGATCTGGCGGCGATGGTGAGCCGGCTGACCGGGGCGCCGATCGAGTACGTCACCAACCCGCGCAAGGAAGCGGCCGAGAACGATCTGGTCGTCAAGAACGACCAGTTCCTGGCGCTGGGGCTGCAACCGACCACGTTGAGTGCCGGGCTCCTCACCGAGATCGTCGAGGTGGCGCGGCGCTATGGCCACCGGGTCGACGCACGCCACGTGCCGTGCGTGTCGGCGTGGACGCGGGAGATCGCCGAGCGGCTGGCGGCCGAGCGCCGGCCGCACCTGGTGAAGGCCGCGAGCTGAGCCCTTGCACGCGTTCGCCACGCTGGTGACGAACGCGGACTATGCCCTGGGCGCCTTGACGCTCGCCCGCTCGCTGCGACGCACCGGCACCGAGGCGCCGCTGCTGGTGCTGGCGAAGCCCGACGTGGCCGGCCTGGAGGCGCTGGAAGCGGCGGGGGCCGAGGTCGTGCCCTTGGCACCGTTGCTCCTCTCGGATGGCTTTCGGGCCCGGCATGGGCGGGCGGCGCAGCACCGGACGGCCCCCTTCACCAAGGGCGAAAAGCCGGCCTTCCACGACCCGCTCGACAACTTCCAAAAGCTGCGGCTGTGGGAGCTGGAGCGCTTTCGAAGGATCGTCTTTCTCGACGCCGACACGGTGGTGGTGCGCGCCATCGACAAGCTGTTCGGCTATCCGGAATTTTCGGCCGCACCCAATCTCCATGCCACGCTCGCCGACATGCACCGGCTGAATTCGGGCGTGTTCGTCGCCGAGCCGGCCAAGGCGACGTTCCAGGCGATGCTCGAAGCCCTGGACCGGCCGGACGTCTTTTGGCGCCGGACCGACCAGACGTTCCTCGAGACCTGGTTTCCCGACTGGCACGGCCTGCCCTACACCTACAACTGCCTGCAATACGTCTATTGCGACCTGCCCGAACTCTGGCACTGGCCGGCGATCAAGGTGGTGCACTACCAATACGAAAAGCCGTGGGACCCGGCGCACCCGAAGCGCGACCGGCTAGCGCCCCTGATCGATCTCTGGTGGCGGCTGCACGACGGCCAGCCGCCGCCCGAGACCCTGCCGGCCGGCGTGTGACCCAACGCGGTGCGCGGATGGACCGCCTCAACCGGCGCGTCGGTGGACGCGATCCTGGCGTCGCGGGGGGCAACCAAACCACGCGGGATCATGGTTGGTTGGTGGGTTGGTTGGTGGAGCCGATCGGGATCGAACCGACGACCTCCTGAATGCCATTCAGGCGCTCTCCCAGCTGAGCTACGGCCCCACGTCGCTTGAGCGCTGGGTGGTTAGGCGATTTCCGGCGGCGATGCAAGGGCCAAGGCGCAGAGGCTCAGCCGCTCCGCGCGATGCCCTTTTTGATCGTCTCGCCGAGGTCGTGCCAAACTTTCTTCATGCCGACCTTGAGTTCCTCCCACTTGTCCTCGGTGGCGCCTTCCAGTTCGGCGAATTTTCGTTCCGCCGCCTGCTCCTTCGCCTCGAGGTCGCGGATCCGCTCTTGATAGGCGGCCTGGCTGTCGGCATTGGCGGCGTCCGCCTTGACCTTCAGCCGTTGGATCTCGGCTTTCATCTGGGCGAGGCTGGCGCGCATTTCGTCGAGATAGGCGTCGCGGGTGCTCATCCTTCGTCTCCTCCGATTGGCTCAGGCCACCACGTTCTCGGGCGCGCCCTCCAGGAATCCTTCGATGTTGGCGCGCGTGGTGGCGAGGATGCGCTCGACCGCTTCCTTCGTTTTGAAGGCGCTGTGCGGCGTCACGACCACGTTGCGCAGGCGCAACAGGATGTGGTCGGCCAAGAGCGTCTCCAGATTGGCCGCCTTGGCGAAATAGGAGCGGAGCAACTCCGCCTCCTCGCGCACCGTCGGCTCCTCGGCCAGAACGTCGAGGCCGACGCCGCGGAGCTTGCCGCTGGCCAGGGCGTGCAGCATCGCCTCGGTGTCGACCACGCTGCCGCGCGCGGTGTTGATGAGGACCGCACCGTCCTTCATCCGCTCGAACTCGCGCTGGCCGAGCAGGTTCTCGGTCTGGGGTGTGCCCGGGACGTGCAGCGAGACGACGTCGGCCCGCGCCAACAGCTCGTCGAGTTCGACGTAGGTGAAGCCGAACTCGGCTGCCGCCTCGGGGTCGGGCGCGACGTCGAAGGCGATCACCTCCATGTCGAAGCCGCGGGCGATCTTGGCGGTGTGCCGGCCGATGCCGCCCGTGCCGATCAGCCCCATGGTGCGTCCGGCCAGGTCGAAGCCATCGATGCCGGTGAGCGAGAAGTCGCCGCGCCGGGTGCGATCCACCGCGTCGACCAGGGTGCGCGAGAGCGCCAGGAGCAGCGCGAAGACGTGCTCGGCCACCGTGTGGTCGCCATAGGTCGGGACGTTGGTGACGGTGATGCCGCATTCCTTGCAGGCGGCGAGGTCGATGTGGTCGACCCCGGTCGAGCGCGTCGCCACCAGCCGCACGCGTTCCAGCGCGCGGATGACGTCGGCGGTGAGCTTGGAGTGGATGAAGACCGAGACGATGTCCGCATCGGCGTGGTCCGCCACCCGCGTCTCGTCCAAGGGCGCTTCGACGAAGACCACCTCATGCGCCTGCTCCAGCGGGCGGAAGGCTTCGCGCTCCCAAGGCTCCAATTCGAAGACGACGATCTTCATCAGGCCGCTCCCTGCAGCTCGCGCAGGTCCAAAGGCGTGCCCTCGCGCCGGGCGCGTTCGGCGGCGGCGACGACCCGCTTCACCTGAAGAAAACTGTCCGGCGTGACCGAGATCGAGCTGATGCCGTGTTGGACCAGAAAGGCCGCGAAGTCCGGGTGGTCGCTCGGTGCCTGACCGCAGATGCCGACCGGCGTGCCCGCCGTTTGGGCCTTGGCCAACAGCTCGGCGATGGCGTTGGTCACGGCCTCGTCCTGCTCGTCGAATACCGCGCTCAACCGGTCGCTGTCGCGGTCGACGCCCAGGATCAGCTGGGTGAGGTCGTTGGAGCCGATCGAAAAACCGTCGAAACGCCGGGCAAAGCGATCGGCCAGGATCACGTTGGAGGGCACCTCGGCCATGACGTAGACCTCGAGCCCACCCTCGCCGCGCACGAGGCCGTGGCGTGCGAGCTCGGCCAGCACGGCGTCGGCCTCGCCCACGGTGCGGCAGAAGGGGATCATGACGACGATGTTGTCGAGCCCGATCCGTTCGCGCGCCATGCGCACGGCCCGGCACTCCAGCGCGAAACCGTCCCGGTAGTCGGGGCTCGTGTAGCGGGCCGCACCGCGCCAGCCGAGCATCGGGTTTTCTTCCTTCGGCTCGAAGGCGGCACCGCCGATCAGCTGGGCATATTCGTTGGTCTTGAAGTCGCTGAGCCGGACGATCACCGGGTTCGGGTGATGGACGGCGGCGATCCGCGCCATGCCACGGGCCAGGGTCTCGACGAAATAGTCGGTCTTGTCGTCATAGGCCTCGGTCAGCTGGTCGATGCGCCGTTTCGCGTCGGCGTCGTCCAGGTCGCCATAATGGACCAGGGCCATGGGATGGATTTTGATGTGGTTGTTGATGATGAACTCCATCCGGGCGAGCCCGACGCCGTCGGTCGGCAAGGCCCACCAGCCGAAGGCGGCCGCCGGGTTGCCGAGGTTCAACATCACCTTGGTCTCGGTCTCCGGCACGGCGTCGAGGGACATCTCCTCCACCTCGAAGCTGGCCTCGCCCGCATAGACGCGGCCCTCCGCCCCCTCGGCGCAGGAGACGGTGACCTCCCGGCCGTTGTCGAGCACCGTCGTCGCGTCACCGGCGCCGACGATCGCCGTCAGGCCCAATTCGCGGCTGACGATGGCGGCATGGCTGGTGCGGCCGCCGTGGTCGGTGACGATCGCCGCCGCCTTCTTCATGATCGGCACCCAATCGGGGTCGGTCATCCCGGTGACCAGGACACCGCCCTCCTCGAACCGCTCGATCTCGTCGGCGCTTTCGAGCCGGCAGACCTTGCCGGTGGCGATCGAACTGCCGATGGCGAGCCCCTCGACCAACAGCTCGCCGGTCTCGCCCAGGTGGTAGGTCTTGAGCTTGCCGAGGTCCTTTTGCGACTGCACGGTTTCGGGGCGGGCCTGCACGATGAACAGCTCGCCGGTCTCGCCGTCCTTGGCCCACTCGATGTCCATCGGCCGGTCGTAGTGGCGCTCGATCACGGCACCCCAGCGGGCCAGTTGGACGACTTCCGCGTCGTCGAGGACGAAGCGGCTGCGCTCCTTTTTCGGGGTGTCGACCACCTTGGAGGTCGCGTCGCCGGACTTGGCGTAGACCATCTTGGTGGCCTTGGCGCCGAGTGACTTGGCGATGATCGGCGACAGCTCCGGGCGATCCAAAAGCGGCTTGAAGACGTGATACTCGTCGGGCTCGACGGTGCCCTGGACGACGGTTTCACCGAGCCCCCAGGCGGCCGTCACGAGGACGCTCCGGGGGAACCCCGTCTCGGTGTCGATCGTGAACATCACGCCGGAACCGGCCAGATCGGCCCGCACCATCTCCTGCACGCCCACCGACAGCGCCACTTTCATGTGGTCGAAGCCGTTGTTCTGCCGGTAGACGATGGCGCGATCGGTGAAGAGCGAGGCGAGACAGCGCTTGCATGCCTGCAACAGGTCCTTCTCGCCCTGCACGTTCAAAAAGGTTTCGAGCTGGCCGGCGAAGCTTGCCTCGGGCAGGTCCTCGGCGGTGGCACTGGAGCGCACCGCGACGCTCGGGTTGGCTTTGCCGGTGCGGGTCGCGAGCTCGCCATAAGCACCCTTGATGGCATCGGCGAGGGCCTTGGGAAATTCGGCATCGAGGAACAGGCGACGCACGGCCTTGCCGACGTCCTGCAGATTGCCGCCGTCGTCCTGGAGCTGGTCCAACTGCTCGCGCAGCGGCTCTTCCAAGCCGTTCGCCTCGACGAACGCCCAATAGGCCGCGGCCGTGGTGGCGAAGCCGCCGGGCACGTTGATGCCGGCCGCGCGCAGGCTGCCGATCATTTCTCCCAAGGAAGCGTTTTTGCCGCCGACGCGGTCGCCGTCGTCACGACCCAGGTCGGCGAGCCAAAGCACGTGCGGTTGATCGCTGGCCATGGGATCCCTTCCGCTCGAAAAGGCGGCACCGTCGCCGGCACCGGTTTCCTGCACTGTTACGAAACCAACCAGCCGCCACCGACCGGGTTCCTTGGCGCCACCGAAATCACCCGGCACCTCCCGCCACCCCGGCGCCACCCCGGCGTCCGGCCACTGCGGCGCCTTGACCAGCCGCGCCATCTTCTTTAAAATGATATAAGAAATACAAGAAAAAAATCGTGATCCGCCGACTTCGTTCCTGCAAGTCCCTGCACTGGGCATGGAGGCGCTGGGCATCGAGCCGCCGAGAATGGCTTCGGGCCGCGGCGCCGAATGTCCCCGAAGGACCCCACATGGCCCCTCTTACGCCCAGCCAAATCAGCGCCTTGGACGAGGTCATCGCCGACTGCCAGGAGTTGGCGATGCGCTACCAGAATGCCTCCTGCGCGATGGATAGCCGCGCCTGCAAGACGCCGATGTCGGCGCTGGCCGAGCGCTTCGATCTCCTCGCCGGCGACTTCGCGGCCGAACGACACATGGCCGGCCCCGGCGGCTTGCACGAGAACCCGCTGCCGACCTGCCAGCATCTGTTCGGCTGGCATGTCGCCTCGCAGGCCGACGAGCCCGGCCGATCCATGGCGGGCCCGATCCAACGCGGCGAAAAACGCCTCGCCGACGCCCTCGACACCCTCCTGGCCTCCGGCCCCCTGCCCCCGACCCTCAACGTCCTCGCCGAACAGGCCAAAGCCAAGGTCGGCGAAGGCCCGCAACGCCACCAGGCCGGCCGCTGCCTCGACGAAGACCACACCACCACCAGCTCAACCCCCGAACCGGCGCTGTCGGAAGTTTCGTAAGGGACAGGTCGGGGAGGTAAGGAAACACGAAGATAGAAAGGTAAGGAAGGGGGGACTTGATGGTCCCCCCTTACACCCCCCAGGCGACGGCTGACGCCGCCGCCACTTCCCTAGAAAATCACCGGCGGCAAAGCCGCTACCCTCCTCCAACTGCCAGCGGCAAAGCCGCTACCCTCCTCCAACTGCCAGCGGCAAAGCCGCTGGCTGGGGGGTCGTAGGGGGCAAAAAGCCCCCTACATCTTCCTCTTTTTCTCTTCTTTCTCTTGCTCTTGCTCTCTCTTGCCTCGGCCCTACGCGGCGGCGACGGCTGGTTGGGCGTAGGTGGTTTCGAGGTAGCGGATGATGGCGTTGCTTTCGAACAGTTCCGTGTTGGTGTTGGGGTCGATCAGGTAGGGGACCTGGAGTCGGCCGGCGCGGGCGAGGAGGGCTTGGCGGTTGGGGGTTTCGGGTGCGATCTGGATGCCGAGCCGGTCGCGCAAGCCGGGCGGCATGGATTCCTTGACCTGGGTTCGGCCGCAATTGCGGACGTGGTAGGGTAGTTCCAACTCGCAGAGGACTTCGCGCACCCGCCGGGCGAAGGGGCTGGTTTCGATCGAGTAGAGTTCGAGCGGCCGTGCCGGTGGGCTGGAGGTGCGGACCTTGGCCCCGGCACCGGCCCGATAGAGCGAGGCGATCGCCGAGGCGGCGGTGTCGAAACCGCGCAGCTTCTGGGCGAGCGGCAACGGCCTTTTGGCGTAGGTGTCGAACAGGTAGGCGACGATGTCGGCGCTCTCGTACATCGCCGCACCGGTATTGGGGTCGACGAGGTAGGGGAATTGCGCCTTGCCGCCGGCCGCGACGACCTTGGGGCGAAAGCGCGTGCCGCCCTTGGGGCAGGGGTAGATCATGGCGTCGAGATCGAGTTCGGTCAGGGTTTCGCGGACCAGCCGGCAGAAGGGACAGGCCTCGATGTCGTAGAGTTCGAGCAGCTGGTCGGGCTTGACGGCGGCGGGCTTGGTGTAGATGCCGCGGTGCAGACGGCTGAGGCTCGCAAGCGTCGAGGTGGCATTGGCGACGAGGGACATGGGCTTTTCCTGTTCGGATCTTCTTCAACGAGGTGGGCGCGGATGACGCCAAAGCAACGCCCGCGCTTTTGGGAAACGGTGCCGCTGGAGGCGATGACCGAGGCGGAGTGGGAAGCGCTCTGCGACGGCTGCGCCAAATGTTGCCTCGTGAAGCTGGAGGACGAGGCCGACGGCACGGTCTATTTCACCGACGTGCACTGCTTTTTGTTGGAGCGGGAGAGCTGCCGCTGCGGCGATTACGCCAACCGGACCGTGCGGGTGCCGAGCTGCATCAAGCTGACGCCGGACCGGCTGGACGAGGTCTTTTGGATGCCGACGAGCTGCGCCTATCGCCGTCTGGCCGAAGGGCGCGGGCTGCCGGACTGGCATCATCTGCTCACGGGCGATCCTGGCGCGATCCACCGGGCCCGTGCCTCGATCCGGGGACGTTCGGTGCCCGAGACCGAAGTCGCCGAGGACGCGTTGGAGGACCGCCTGGTCGATTGGCCGGCCACCGAGCGGTGAGCGTGCGATCCTGGCCTCAGCCGGCGCAACCGAGCGAGCGGAGGATGTCGCGGATCGGCCGGGCGTAGGAGCGGCCGAACAGGCGGCGGTGGACCAGGAGCGGATAGAGCAGGTAGATCGCCCGCCGCTCCGGCCAAAAGCCCGGCTCCAGCGGGCGGTGCTCGGCGTAGAGGTCGACGAAGCCTTGATCGAACGGGCCGAACAGCGTGCCGAAGGCCAGTTCGATTTCGGGATGGCCGAAGGAGATGGCCGGATCGATCCAGGCGACCGGCAGGCCGGCGCGGGTGAGCAGGTTGCCCTGCCAGAGATCGCCGTGCAGCAGGGACGGGTGCGCGGGCTCGACCAGCCAGGTGTCGAGCCGCGCCGCCAGGCGGTCGAGACCGTGGGCGATGTCCGGCTCCAGCGCGGCCTCGGCGGACGCGGCCAGCACTTGGGCCAAGAGCCGCTGGTCGCGGAAGAAGTCGAGCCAGCGCGCGGTCGGCGGGTTCGGCTGCGGCAGGGTGCCGATTACCGTGTCGTAGGCGTAGCCGAAGCTGGGGCCGGCCTGGGCGTGCAACTCCGCCAGCGTCGCCGCCAGCCGTTCGCGGCCAGACGCCGAGAGCCCGCTTGCGTCGTGGTCGACGTGGGCCAGCACCAAGAGGTCGCCCACAGCGTGGAGCACGGCCGGCACCGGGGCACCGGCAGCGGCCAAGTCGGCCAGCATTCGCGCCTCCAGCGCCAAGTGGGCGGCAACGCGGCTCGCCCCCGTTTTGACCACCACCCGCCGTCCGTCCGCGAGGGTCACCGCGCGCACGTCGAACAGGCAGCCGCCGGCAAGGGCGACCGCGTTCTCGATCTCGCCCTCGAGGACGGCTTCGAGCCGCAACCGGAGCCCCGGCGAGATCACGGCGGGCTTTGCAGGTGGCGGATCAGGCCGTCGACCCCGTGCTCGATCAGCTCGAACGCGTCGGCGAAGTCGCTGCGCCCGATTTCGAACCACGGGTCCAGCACGTCGCGGCCTTCGAGGCCGGGTGCGAAGTCCAACAGCAGATGCACGGACGCCGCCGCATCGGCGGCGCGGCGCAGTTGCAGGGCGCGCACGTGCGCCGCCGTCATGCCGACGAGGAGCCCCGGCACGTCGAAGTCACGGGCGCGGATTTGGCGGGCCCGGCGCTTGGGCAGGATGACGCCGCGGCGCGCCGCCTCGGCAATGGCGCGCGGGTCGGGCGGGTTGCCGCGCTCCTCGTCGCTGATGCCGCAACTGTCGACGTCGACCGCGAGGCCTGCGGCCGCCGCGCGCAGCCGAAACACCGCCTCGGCGGTCGGCGAGCGACAGATGTTGCCGGTACACACGAAACAAACACGCACCACACGATCCTCCCCCACGACGTCCCGGCGACGGGGAGAGCGTCCGCCGGAACGAACTCAAGCCGCTTGCAACACCTCGTCCAGATGCGGCGCCACCGCCTCGAAAAAACGGGGCCCGGTAAACATTTCGTGGTGGCGCGCACCTTCCACGGTGACGCGCCGGGCACCGCCATGGGGCAGCAGATCCACCGCACCATGGGTGTGGCCACGGCCGACCAGTTCGTCGGCCGTACCCTCGATCGTCAACAAGCGGACCCCGCGCAGCGCCTCCAGTTCCACCCGCCGGCCGTCGAGGGTGAGCCGTCCCCGCGCCAAGGCATGTTGCTGGAAGGCGACGGCGACGGTGTCGAGGAACAGCTCCGCCGGCACGTCCTGCAGGCTGTGCAGGTCGCGATGCTCGCGCGTGCGCTCGGCCGGCTGACCGGCGGTGAGTTCCGCCAAGAGGCCGGCCTGAACGTTCCAATAGAGTGCTGCATTGCCGCAAGCGTAGGCGATGAGCTGATAAACGCCCGGATAAACGCGGCGCCCCGACCCCGCATAACGGCGTGGCACGTCGGCGGTGAACTGCGCCTCCAACGCCGACAAGGACTGCACCCGCAAATAGCTGGAGAGCGGATGATGGCCGTCTCGGGTGTCCAAGGGCCCGGCCAGCAAGACGATGGCGGCGGGCTTGCAGCCGGCCGCTGCCGCCAGCGCCGCGCCGGCGACCGTCGCCACGACCGACTGCGACAAACCGACCGCGATCGCCCCAGGCCCCGCCTCGAACAGCGCCCGCTCCACCGCGCGCACCTGATCGACCAAACCGAACGGCCCCGCCGATTGCGGCACCAGGCGCGCATCCTGCCAGTCCAGGGCCACCACCGGCCGGTGCCGCAGCAAGGCGACCACCAAGGGGCTGGTCACCCCCGGTGCGTAGCCCGAAAAGGGCGGCACCAGCACCGCCGGGGCGCGATCGGCCCGCGCCGAACGCATCCGCCAAAGCGTGACGAACGGCATGCGCACCGCCGCCTGCACGTCGAACGGCCCGGCCACGTCGGCGCGCACGAAGCTCGCCAAATCGGCCTCGCACGGCTCCAAGGCCCCCGCCAAACGCTTGGCCAAGTCGGAGCTCGCGATCTGCAAGGGCAACAGCGACCGCGCCGGCTCCGTTGCCAGCCGCGACGCGTCGACCCAAGGCGCCCAAAGCTGCCGCTGCCATTCCAGGATCTGGTAAAACAAGGAAACCCCACGAGCCGACCGACATCACCTGAGTGACCCGTCCGCCAACGACTGGCAAGGGGTTCGTTAGGAAGGAAAAGGTGAGGAGGAGAAAAAAGGCCAGGGGGGACTTGATGGTCCCCCCTGGGACCCCCCTGGCGCCGGCTGCGCCGCCGCCACTTTCGAAAAGTGGCAGCGGCAACGCCGCTGCCGGGGGTCCTAGGGGGCCAAAAGCCCCCTAGCCCTTCCTCTTCTTTTTTCCCTTCCTGTTTGTCTTGCTCGCCTCACGCTGCCGCCTCGAGGGCGTCGCGGATGCGGGCGAGGGCGGTGTCGGCGGCGGTGGCGTTGGGGCCGCCGCCTTGGGCGAAGTCGGCCCGGCCGCCGCCGCCCTTGCCGCCGAGGGCGTCGACGCCGGCGCGGACGAGGTCGACGGCGCTGAGGCGGGCGGCGAGGTCGGGGGTGAGGGCGACGACGAGGGCGGCCTTGCCCTCGACGCGGCTGACGACGACGGCGACGCCCGAGCCGAGTTGGGCCTTGAGCTGGTCGGCGATGCCGCGCAGGTCCTTGGCCGGCACGTCGTCGAGGGTGCGGGCGGCGAGCTTGATGCCGGCCACCTCCTCGATGCCGCCGCCGGTCTCGCCGGTGGCGAGTTTGCGCCGCACGTCGGCGAGTTCGCGTTCCAGCTTGCGGCGTTCGTCGAGCAGCGTGTCGAGCCGGGTGGGCAGCTCCGCGGGCGTGACCTTCAAGAGGTCGGCGGCGCGGCGCAAGAGGGCTTCGTCGTCGTGATAGGCCTGAAGTGCAGCCTGGCCGGTCAGGGCCTCGACGCGGCGCACGCCGGCGGCAACCGCACTTTCGCTCATCAGCTTGACGACGGCGACGTCGCCCGTACGGGCGACGTGGGTGCCGCCGCAGAGTTCCATCGAGTAGGTCTTGCCACCCTCGGTCGTGCCCATGGTGACGACGCGGACCTCGTCGCCGTATTTCTCGCCGAACAGCGCCATGGCGCCGGCCTCGATGGCGTCGTCCTGGGCCATGATGCGGGTTTGGACGTCGGCGTTCTGGCGGACGAAGGCGTTGACCTCGTCCTCGATGGCCCGGAGCTCGCCCCCCTCGATCGGCTTGGGGTGGCTGAAGTCGAAGCGCAGGCGGTCGGGGGCGACCAGGGAGCCGCGCTGGGCGACGTGCGCGCCGAGATGGCCGCGGAGTGCGGCGTGCAGGAGGTGGGTGGCGGAATGGGCGCGGCGCAGGCCCGAGCGGCGGGTGGCATCGACCCGGAGTTCGCAAACGTCGCCGCGGCGGACTTCGCCCGTCTCGACCACGCCCCGGTGCAGCCAGAGATCGCCCGCCGCCTTGGTCGTGTCGGTGACGCGGAAGCGGCCGCCCGTGGTCTGGATGACGCCCTGATCGCCCTGCTGACCGCCGCTTTCGGCGTAGAAGGGCGTCTGGTTGGCGATCAGCACGCCTTCGGCGCCTTCGCCGAGGGTGCGGACCTCCTCACCGTTCGCCACGAGGGCCAGGACCACGCCCTCGGCCTGGGTGGTGGTGTAGCCGAGGAACTCGCTGGCGCCGAGGCGCTCCTTCAGGTCGAACCACAGACCCTCGACGGCGGCATCGCCCGAGCCCTTCCAACTGGCGCGGGCGGCGGCCTTCTGCTCGGCCATGGCGGCCTCGAAGCCTGCGAGATCGACGCCGATGCCCTTGGCGCGCAACGCGTCCTGGGTGAGGTCGAGGGGAAAGCCATAGGTGTCGTAGAGCTTGAAGGCGACGCTGCCTTCGAGTTCGCTGCCGGCGTGCATGCCGGTGGTCTCCTCGTCCAACAGCCTGAGGCCGCGCTCGAGGGTGCGGCGGAAGTTGGTCTCTTCCAGCTTCAACACCTCGGTGATGGTGGCTTCGGCGCGCACCAGCTCGGGATAGGCCTGGCCCATCTCGCGCACCAACGTCGGGACCATGCGGTGCAGGAGCGGGCTGTCGGCGCCGAGCAACTGGGCGTGGCGCATGCCGCGGCGCATGATGCGGCGGAGCACGTAGCCGCGGCCGTCGGCGGACGGCATCACACCGTCGGCAACCAGGAACGCGGCGGCGCGCAGATGGTCGGCGATGACCTTGTGCGAGGGAGCGGCCGCCCCTTCGGCGGGGGTGCCGGTCAGCGCTTGGCTTTCGGCGATCAGCGCCTGGAACAGGTCGATCGCGTAGTTGTCGTGTTGGCCCTGGAGCACGGCGGCGATGCGCTCGAGCCCCATGCCGGTGTCGATCGAGGGTCGCGGCAGGTCGACGCGCTCCGCCTTCGTCACCTGCTCGAATTGCATGAAGACGAGGTTCCAGATCTCGATGAAGCGGTCGCCGTCCTCGTCCGCGCTGCCGGGCGGACCGCCTGGGATGTGGGGGCCGTGGTCGTAGAAGATTTCGGAGCAGGGACCGCACGGGCCGGTTTCGCCCATGGCCCAGAAATTGTCGGAGGTCGGGATGCGGATGATGCGGTCGTCGCCGAGGCCCGCGATCTTGCGCCAAAGCGTCGCCGCGTCGTCGTCCTCGGCGTAGACGGTGACCAAAAGGCGCTCCGCCGGCAGGCCGAATTCCTTGGTCACCAGTTTCCAGGCCAGCTCGATCGCCCGTTCCTTGAAGTAATCGCCGAACGAGAAATTCCCCAGCATTTCGAAGAAGGTGTGGTGGCGGGCGGTGTAGCCGACGTTGTCGAGGTCGTTGTGCTTGCCGCCGGCGCGCACGCACTTCTGCGCCGTGACGGCGGTGCGGTAGTCACGATGCTCGAGGCCGGTGAAGACGTTCTTGAACTGCACCATGCCGGCATTGGTGAAGAGCAGCGTCGGGTCGTTGTGCGGGACGAGCGACGAGGAGGACACGATTTCGTGCCCTTCCTTGGCGAAATAGTCGAGGAACGCGGTGCGGATCGCGTTGACGCTGGCCATGAGGGTCTCGCTTAGCTTCGAGCGGTCAAAGGTCGTCGGAGGGCTCGGCGCCGCCCAGATCGGTCAAATCGTCGGCGAGCACCCCGGCGCGGCGGCGGATTTCCTGCTCCAACTCGGCGGCGAGTTCCGGGTTGTCGCGCATGAACTGCTTGGCGTTCTCGCGCCCCTGGCCGATCCGGCGGTCGCCGTAGGAGAACCAGCTGCCCGACTTCTCGACCAGCCCCGCCTTCACCCCGAGGTCGATCAGCTCGCCCGTTTTCGAGATGCCCTCGCCATACATGATGTCGAATTCGACCGTCTTGAAGGGTGGGGCCATCTTGTTCTTGACCACCTTCACCTTGGTCTGGTTGCCGACGATCTCGTCGCGGTCCTTGACCGCCCCGATGCGCCGCACGTCGAGCCGGACACTGGCGTAGAACTTGAGCGCGTTGCCGCCGGTGGTGGTCTCGGGGCTGCCGAACATCACGCCGATCTTGAGCCGGATCTGGTTGGTGAAGATCACCATGGACTTGGAGCGGTTGATGCTGGCGGTGAGCTTCCGCAGCGCCTGGCTCATCAGCCTCGCCTGCAGCCCCGGCAGGCTGTCGCCCATCTCACCTTCGAGTTCGGCCTTGGGCACCAAGGCTGCGACGCTATCGATCACCACGACGTCGACCACGCCCGAGCGCACCAGCGTGTCGGCGATCTCGAGCGCCTGCTCGCCCGTGTCCGGCTGGCTGATCAAGAGGTCGTCGGTGTTGACCCCGAGCTTCCTCGCATAGCCCGGATCGAGCGCGTGCTCGGCGTCGATGAAGGCACAAGTGCCGCCGAGCTTTTGCGCTTCGGCGACGATGTGCAGCGTCAGCGTGGTTTTGCCGGAGCTTTCAGGCCCGTAGATTTCGATGACGCGGCCACGCGGGACGCCGCCGATGCCGAGGGCGATGTCGAGCGAGAGCGAGCCGGTCGGCACGGTTTCGATCTCGATCGCCTGTTCCTTTTGGCCCAGGCGCATGACCGAGCCCTTGCCGAAGGCGCGCTCGATCTGGCCGATGGCGGCCTCCAGGGCGCGCTGGCGGTTTTCGGGCGAACGGGCGGGATCGGCCATGGAGCTGCTCGCGGGCTGGGAACGATGCGGCGTTATAGCGGCCCAAGGCAGCCCACAACAATGGCCAGGACAAGCTGGCCGTTCATCATTCGATCGTGGACGGCTCAGCCAGGAGCCGGGCCAGCTCTTGGGCCAGGTCGTCGGCGCGGTAGGGCTTGTTCAAGAGGTCGATGCCGGCATCGACCCGGCCGTCGTGGGCGATGACGTTCAGCGTATAGCCCGAGGTGTAGAGCACGCGGAGATCAGGAAAACGCTGCTTGGCAGCAACGGCGAGTTCGCGGCCGTTCATGCCGCCGGGCATCACCACGTCGGTGAAGAGGAGATCGACGTCGCCGGCGGCTTCGAGCACCGCCAGCGCCCGCGTGGCGTCGGCGGCTTCGCTGACGCGGTAGCCGAGCCGCCGCACCTGGGCCACGGCATAGGCGCGCAAGGCGGGATCGTCCTCGACCACCAGCACGTGCTGGCCGCGTCCCACCGGGTCGGCCCGCTTGGTCGGTGCCGAGCGGTCGGGGACGACGGCCGTGGAGCGGGGCACGAAGAGCTTGATGCTGGTCCCATGGCCCGGCTCCGAATAGACCCGCGCGTGCCCGCCCGACTGCTTGGCGAAGCCGTAGACGGAGCTGAGGCCGAGGCCGGTGCCACCCTGTGCCGCCTTGGTCGTGAAGAACGGATCGAAGGCGCGGGCGACCACGTCGGGCTGCATGCCCGGACCGTCGTCGGTGACGGTGATGACGACGTAATCGCCCGGCGCCACGTCCTCGCCGGCACACAGCTCGCCTTCGCCGAACCGGGCGTTCGCCGTCTCGATCCAGACGGTGCCGCTGGTGCCCAACGCCTGGCGGCTGTTCACGATCAGGTTGAGCAGCGCCGCCTGCAGCTTGTTGGGATCGATCGTGGCGATGGGGTCCCTGGCTTCGCCGTGCAGCACCAGCTTGATGCCCTCGTGCAGCCCCTGGCGAAACAGGCGTTCGTTGACCGCAAGAAAGCGGTTGAGGTCGGTCGGCTGCGGTTGCAGCGGCTGGCGCCGGGCGAAGGCGAGCAGATTGGCGGTGAGCCCGGCGCCACGCTCGGCGGCCTCGACGATCACCTGCGCCAGCTCGCGGCTGGCCGCATCCTCTGCCGTTGCACTCAACAGCTCCGCATTGCCGAGCACGATGGTGAGCAGGTTGTTGAAGTCGTGCGCCACCCCGCCGGTGAGCTGACCGAGCGTTTCCAGCTTTTCCGCCTGCTGCAGGCGGCGATCGAGGGCCAGCCGTTCCGTCACGTCCTGAAAGGCGCCGCGCACCGCCACGATGCGGCCGCGGCTATCGTATTCCGGCTCGCCGATGGCGCGCGCATGGATAACACGGCCCTTGGCGGTGATCAGCTTGAACACGTCGTCAAAAGCCTTGCCCGCTTCGAGACACTCATGGAACAGCCGCTCGATCCGCGCGCGCTCCTCCGGCGCGTAGTAGTCGAAGCCGCGGGCCAAGGTGGGGTGCGTCGCCGACGGCTCGTCGTGGATGCGGGCGACCTCGTCGCTCCAGACGATGCGATCCGTGCCGACCTCGTGGCGCCAGCCGCCGAACTTCGCGGCTTCGCCGGCGATGCGCAGCAACGCCACCCCGAACGCCGCGTCCTTCTGATCGGTGACGTCCTCGACCGTGCCGGTGGTGTAGCGGGGCGCGCCATCGGCGCCGCGGATCACCTCGCCCCGGACCCGGACCCACTTCGTCTTGCCCGTCGGCGTTACGATGCGGTGCTCGAACGCGAACATGCCGCCTTGCGCCAGCCAAGCCGCCCGTGCCGCCTCGAACGCGGGCCGATCATCGGGGTGCAGCATGGTCAGGAAGGTTTCGCGCCGGCCGTCGAAGGCACCGCGCTCCAGCTCGAAGATGGCGAGCGTCCGGTCGTTGAACGTCACCCGGCTCGAGGCCAGATCGACCTCCCAACTGCCGATCCCGGCAACCTCCTGCGCGCGTTGCAGTTGGTGGCTGAGCCGGCGGGCATGCTCGTGCGCGGCCCGCAGCTTGGCCGTGGCCCGGTCCGCCACGAACTTGATGATCAGCGCGCTGATGCCGACGAACAGGAGCCCCTTGACGGTCTGCGCCAGCTGGCCGTCGATGTCCTGTTCGAACCGCAGGACCAGATGGTCGCCGATCAACACCCAGGGAATGGCGAAGGCCATGAAGAAGAGCGCGGCACGACTGCCGATGCTGATGCGCTTGCGGAGCATGTCGCCGAACCGTGCCGCAGCCGATGAAGCCAAACCGTCCTAGTTGGCGTGGCGAGGGGTGTCCATCCTGCGCCGCTACGCCTTAGGAACGATGACCTAGACTTTTGGCTTGGCATCCCGCCGCGAGCAGCGGTGCAGGCGGGGGTGGCCCTCGGTCGGGGGTGTGCGCGGCCAAAGGCCCCTCGCCCCTGCCCTTTCCCGGCGCCCTCAATCCTGTTGCAGTGCCGAACGGATTGGGCTTTAGAGCGTTTTCCGAAATGCTTGCCCATCCCGCACCCCGCCCGCAGGGGTCCCCACGCTGCTTTGCAGCGTGGGGTGGCCGACCGCCCACGAGTGTACGGCTCCATGGGCGGCCGGGCGGGGTGCGGGATGGGCACCGATCAACCCGAACGGAAAACGCTCCAGCTTCGGCCCCGTCGAACGGAGCGGAAGGCACGGATGGCCGAGCGCGTCTTTCTCTATGATACGACTCTGCGGGACGGTGCTCAGACCCAGGGCGTCGATTTCAGCGTCGACGACAAGCTGAAGATCGCAGCGGCGTTGGATCGGCTCGGCTTCGACTACGTCGAGGGCGGCTGGCCCGGTGCCAACCCGACCGACGATGCCTTTTTCGCCCGGCCGCCTCAGCTCGGGACCAGCAAGCTCGCGGCGTTCGGCATGACCCGCCGGAGCGGGCGGAGTGCGGCCAACGATCCGGGCCTGCAGCCGCACTTTCAGGCCGGCGTGCCGGTCATCACCCTGGTCGGCAAGACCTGGACCCGGCACGTCACCGAGGCCCTGGGCGCCGAACTCGACGAGAACCTCGCCATGATCGAGGAGAGCATCGCCGCCGCGCGTGGCCACTGCCAGGAGGCGATGTTCGACGCGGAGCACTTTTTCGACGGCTACGCCCACGATCCGGCCTACGCGCTCGCCTGCCTCGAGGCGGCGCATCGGGGCGGGGCCGACTGGCTGGTCTTGTGCGACACCAATGGCGGCACCCTGCCGCATCGCATCGAAGCGGTGGTGGCGGCGGTGCGCGCGGCGTTGCCCGATGCGAGGCTCGGCATCCACACCCACGACGATGCCGGCTGCGCCGTCGCCAACAGCCTGGCCGCGGTGCGCGCCGGCTGCCGCCAGATCCAAGGCACGCTCAATGGGCTCGGCGAGCGCTCGGGCAATGCCAATCTGGTGACGCTCCTGCCGAGCCTGATGCTCAAGGAGGGCTATGACTGCGGCATTCCCGAGGCGCGTCTGCGCGAGCTGACCGCCATTTCACGCTGGTTCGACAGCGTGTTGAACCGGACCTCCAACGACGGTGCCGCCTATGTCGGCCGCAACGCCTTCGCCCACAAGGGCGGGCTGCACGCCTCGGCGGTGGCGCGCAGCCCCAGCCTCTACGAGCACGTGCCGCCCGAGACGGTCGGCAACAGCCGCGACATCGTCGTTTCCGACCAAGCGGGCCGGGCCAACTTGACCGCGCGGCTGGAGACCATCGGTTGCCCGGCGCCGAAGGAGGCGGTGGGGGATCTGTTGGTCGAGCTGAAGGCGCGGGAGAGCCAGGGCTACGCCTTCGAGGGGGCAGCGGCCAGCTTCGAGATGCTGGCCCGCCGCTCGCTGGGCCAAGTCCCCGACTATTTCTCGCTGATCGGCTTTCGCGTCATCACCGAGCGCCGCTTCAATGCCAAGGGGCAGAAGATCACCGTGTCCGAGGCGACGGTGAAGGTCGAGGTCGCGGGCGAGCGGCATTTCCGCGTCGCCGAGGCCGACGGCCCGGTCGATGCGCTGGACCGGGCATTGCGCGCGGCACTGGTCCCCACCTATCCCGCACTGGAGCAGATGCACCTGGTCGACTACCGCGTGCGCATCATCAACCCGGATGCCGGGACGGCTGCCGTCACCCGCGTCGTCATCGACAGCCGCGACGACGACGGCCGCACCTGGTCGACGGTGGGTGTGTCGGCCAACATCCTCGATGCCTCGTTCGTGGCGCTGAGCGATGCGGTGGCCTACAAGCTGTTCCTCGAAGGGCTGAGGAACGCCGCCTGAGATGGCCGGAACCGATCGCCGCTTCGACGTGCCGGCGGGGCCGATGCCGGTCGTCGTCCTGGTCCGCCCGCAGATGGGCGAGAACGTCGGCACCGCCGCTCGCGCCATGCTCAATTTCGGCCTCACCGAGCTGCGCCTGGTGGACCCGCTCTGCGGCTGGCCCAACGCCAAGGCGGTGAACGCCGCCTCGGGTGCGAGCGTCGTGCTGAACCAATTGGAGATTTTCGAGACGACGGCCGCGGCCGTGGCCGATCTGCACCGGGTCTACGCCACCACCGCGCGGCCCCGCGACATGACGATCGAGGTGTTGACCGCCGAAGCGGCGGCCTGCGACATGCGCCGCCAGCTCGGCGCGGGCCAGCGCGTCGGCGTTTTGTTCGGCCCCGAGCGAACCGGGCTCGAAAACGACGACATCGCCCTTGCCGATGCGGTGCTGACGGTGCCGCTGAACCCGGGTTTTTCGTCGTTGAACCTGGCGCAAGCCGTGGTGTTGGTCGCCTACGAGTGGTTCAAGGGCGGCGACGGCACGCCGCCGCGCATCGAGCCCGGGGCCGACGCCTTGGCGCCCGCCACCAAGGGCGAGGTGGAGGCGCTGTTGAACCACGTCGTGACCGAATTGGAGGGCACGGCCTTCTTTCGGAGCGAGGACCGCCGGGCCAAGCGCATCGAGGAGTTGCGGCTTCTTTTGGAGCGGCGCCAGCTGCGCTCGGTCGAGGTGCAGACCCTGCGCGGCATGGTGAAGGGCCTGACGCAGGAACGCCGCCCGCCGCGGTCGCGGGGCTGAAGGGGAACCTACGGCCCCGCTCGGTGTTGCTCTCGCACCCAGGTTCGAGGAGCGACTGATGACCAAGGCGGATGGCCCCGAAGAACAGCCTTATCCGGCAACGAAGGCGAGGGGCGGCGAGATCGTGCGGACGCGCGGCCAGCGGAGTTACCTTTTGGCGGTGTTCGTCCTGTTGATCGTTGCGGCACTGCTGGTGCTGGTCATCACCTGATCCGGCCCAAAGCGTTTGACGTGGCCGGTGCGGGGGGTTATAGGCTCCCGCCTCAGACAAGAAGCCCTCTCAAGCATCGGTTCGAGATGACGAAGCGCGTTGAAGCGAAGAGCAAGATTTGCCGCCGGCTCGGCGTCAACCTTTGGGGGCGGGCGAAAGACCCGCTCGCGAAGAAGAACTACGCCCCCGGCATGCACGGCCAGAAGCGGAAGAAGGTTTCCGACTACGGGCAGCAGCTCATGGCGAAGCAGCGCCTCAAGGGCTACTACGCCAACATGACCGAGAAGCAGTTTCGCCGCGCCTACGAAACGGCGAGCAAGGGGAAGGGCGACACCGCCGAGAACCTGATCGGCCTGTTGGAGCGCCGCCTCGACGTGGTCGTGTTCCGCATGAATGTCGTGCAGACGATGTACCAGGCGCGTCAGTTCGTGAATCATGGCCACGTCCTGGTCAACGGCCGTCGCGTCTCGATCCCGAGCTATTCGGTGCGCGAGGGTGACGTGGTCGAGGTTGCGGAGCGCAGCCGCGACAAGCTGATGGTGGCCGAAGCGCTGCAGAACCAGGAGCGCGACATCCCCGAATACATCGAGATGGACATGAAGGGCTTGAAGGCCCGGTTCGTTCGCACCCCGAAGCTGGGCGACGTGCCCTTCCCGGTGCAGATGGAACCGAACATGGTCATCGAGTACTACTCGCGCTGATCCATCGTCACCGCCGACACGAGGAGCCCGCCATTCCCGATGATGGCGGGCTTTTCGTTTCTGCTGCCGACTGGCGGCGGCGCAGCCGGCGCCCGGGGGTCGTAGGGGGCCAAAAGCCCCCTACCGCTTTCTGCCCTCCCTCAAAGCTCCCTCGCCAGCTCGTCCAGATGCCGGCGCGCCTCGGCTTCGCTGGGGAACAGGCGACCAGCCACGTAGCAATGCCCGTCCGCCATCACGAGCACGTCGTGGCCGCCATAGGCGAGGCGGCCGACTTCGGGCAGGTCCGCCTTGGCGCCGTAGTACGGCGTCAGGGTCTCTGTGTGCTCCGGCACGCCGTGGACGTGCACGTCCTGGCCGCCGTGCCGCCGCAGGATCGCTTTCGCTTTCTCCTCGTGGGCAGCGTCGCGGGTGCGCACCCAAAGCAGAATACCGCCTTGGGCGATCTGCCGCTCCAGCCGCTCGGCATGGTGGCGGTCGATGAAGCGCGCCAGCAGGGCGCCGATGCCGCTGCCGGCCCCACCGCCGATGGCGGCGGCGACGATCGCCGCACCGATCGCCCCGCCCGAGGCGAGCACCGGGATCATGCCGGCGAGAGCACCGACATAGAGCAGCCCGCCGATGGCCGCACCCTCGGCGTTGCCCACGTCCTCGCGCGCCACATAGGCCAGAGTGGGCACCTCGGGGTCGTCCGCCAACTCGCGGGTAGAGCTGAAGCCGTGCCCCAGCTTGGTCTTGATGGCCTCGTCGCCGGCGAGCAGGCTCAGGTCCATGCGGCCGAAGCCGTGGGTGAGCAGCTCGTCGATGGCGGCTTCCAGCTTCTCCGTCCCGTCGAACGCGGCGACGGCTTCGCGGACGGTGGCCTTCCCGGTCATGTTCGCGCCTCCTGCGTTGGGGGGCGATTCTGCGCCCGTCAAAGCGGCAAACCAAGTGCTACGATGCGGTCGGGTGCGGGCAGGGCCGGCGCGGACGGCGGTTGACGGCGCGGCGCGGGGCTCGCCATAGCCGAAGCGACCCATCGAGCAGGAGTTCCGGATGGCCCCGAGAGATCGCTACGCCCCCGTCGATGCCGCGGTGGTGCCCCGGTTCGCCGACGTCGCCACCTTCCTGCGCACGGTGCGGGCCGAACCGGCCGCGGACATCGACATCGGCTTCGTCGGCGTGCCGTTCGATCTCGGGCTGAACTACCGCACCGGCCCCCGCGAGGCGCCGGCCGCGGTCCGCGAGGCGTCACGCGTGATCCGGCGGGTGCATCCGACCAGCGGCGTCTGCCCCTACGATCTCTGCGCCGTGGCCGACCTCGGCGACGCGCCGGTCAACCCGATGGACAAGGACGCCTCTTTGGCCGGGATCGAGGCGTTTTTCGCCCGCCTGCGTGACCTCGCCATCCGTCCGATCGCCATCGGCGGCGACCACACCATCCCGACGCCGATCCTCAGGGCGCTGGCGAAGGACCGTGCCGTGGGCATCCTGCAGATCGATTCGCACCCCGACACGCTGGATCAGCTCTGCGGCACCAAGGTCAACCACGCCACCTTCATGCGCCGCGGCCTCGAGGAGGGGCTGATCGATCCGGCGCGGACGGTCCAAATCGGCCTGCGCGGCAGCCGCTTTTCGGCCGACGACTTGAGCTATGGCGTCGAGGCCGGCTGCACCGTCATCACCTATGACGACTACGAGGCCATGGGCCGCACCGCCGCCATCGAGGCGATCGGCCGCGTGCTGGGCGATGGGCCGGTCTACGTCACCTTGGACGTCGACGGCATCGACCCCGCGTTCTGCCCCGGCACGGCGGTGCCCGAGATCGGCGGTTTCACCCCGCGCGACGTGCAGGTGATCCTGCGCAGCCTGGCCGGCAAGGACATCGTCGGTGCCGACGTCTCCGAGGTGGCCCCCTGTTACGATCCCACCGGGATCACCGCCCTCACCGCCGCCAACATGCTGTTCGAACTCCTGTGCGTGACCGCACTCGCGGTCGACCGCAACCGCTGAGGAGGGGGCCATGCGCCGCAACCTGAACCTGGACCCCGCGCTCCCCGATGCCGAAGCCCGCTTCGTCGCCGCCAACCCTGCCCCGCTGTTGGCAGCCGGCTGAGCCATGTACCGCCTGGACGGCAAGGTCGCGTTGGTCACGGGTGCCGGCAGCGGCATCGGTAGAGCCGTGGCGCTAAGGCTCGCCGAGGAAGGCTGCGCCGTGGGCCTTTTGGGCCGCAGGCGCGACCCTTTGGAAGAGGTCGCCGAGGCGATCCGCGCCCGCGGCCAGAAGGCGGCCATCGTCACCGCGGACGTGGCCGTCAGGCCAGAGGTGAAGCCCGCCCTCGACCAGTTGCAGACGGCGCTCGGCCCGGCCGACATCCTCGTCAACAACGCCGGCATTCTGCGCTTCGCCAAGGTCCTGGAGACGACGCCCGAAGACTGGCATGCCACCCTGCAAACCAACGCCGACGGCACGCTTTGGTGCTGCCAGGCGGTGGTGCCGGGCATGGTCGAACGGGGGCGTGGCCGCGTGATCAACATGGGCTCGTGGCTGAGCAAGAAAGCCGTGCCGTACTACGGCGCCTATGCGGCCTCCAAATTCGCGATCCTGGCGCTGACCCAAGCCCTCGCCCTGGAGGTCGCGGGCTCGGGCGTCACCGTGAACGCGATCTGCCCCGGCATGATCGTCGACACCGCCATGCGCGACGAGAGCGAAGCCGCCGCCGCCAGCCTGGGCCTGCCACCGGCCGCCGAGCGGCTGAAGGCCATCCCCCTGCAGCGCCCCGGCTACCCCGAGGACGTGGCCAAGCTCGCCGCGTTCCTGGCCTCCGACGAGAGCGCCTACATGACCGGCCAGGGCCTCAACGTCACCGGTGGCTTGTGGCTCCACTGAGGCGGGAAGACGTTGAAGGTGTAGGGGGCTTTTGGCCCCCTACGACCCCCAGGCAACGGCTATCGCCGTCGCCACTTGGCGGCCGACCTTCCGGGTTCGGGATCGATGAGCGACTGCGGCGGCTGCCTGTGATCACACGGCGTAATACGCCCGATACCAGTCGACGAAGCGACCGACGCCAACCTCGATGGGGGTGCTCGGGCGGTAGCCGACGGCGGCGTCCAGGGCGCTGGTGTCGGCGAAGGTGGCGCTGACGTCGCCCTGCTGCATCGGCAGCATGTGGTAGGTCGCTTGCTTGCCGAGCTTGGCTTCCAGCGTTTCGATGTAGGCCATGAGTTGCACCGGCGCACCGCGGCCGATGTTGAAGATGCGGTAGGGCGCGACGCCGCTCCGGCTCGGGTCGGGGTGCGGCACGCTTGCGTCCCAGGCCGCCTCGACCTCGGCCGCTTGGTCGCTGGCGCGGATCACGCCCTCGACGATGTCGTCGATATAGGTGAAGTCGCGCTGCATCTGGCCGTGGTTGTAGACCTCGATCGGCTGGCCCTGGAGGATCGCCTTGGTGAACTTGAAGAGCGCCATGTCCGGCCGCCCCCAGGGTCCGTAGACGGTGAAGAAGCGCAGGCCCGTGCAGGGCAGCGCGTAGAGATGGGCATAGGTGTGGGCCATCAACTCGTTGGCCCGCTTGGTTGCCGCATAGAGGCTCAACGGGTGCCCGACGCCGTGCCGCTCGCTGAACGGCATGTCCTGGTTGGCGCCGTAGACCGAACTGGTCGACGCGTAGGTCAGATGTTCGACGCCGTGGTGGCGGCAGCCTTCCAGGATGTTGGCAAAGCCCACCAGATTGCTGTCGATGTAGGCGCCTGGGTTCTCCACCGAGTACCGTACACCCGCTTGCGCTGCCAGATGGATGACCCGCTTGGGCCGATGCGCGGCGAAGATGGCGGTCAAGGCCGCGGCGTCGGCGATGTCGATCCGCGCCTCGCTGAACCCCGCCTTGGCCGCCAGGCGCTGCAGCCGCGCCTCCTTCAAGCTGGGGTCGTAGTAGGCGTTGACCACGTCCACCCCGACCACCGGCTCGCCCCGTGCCAACAGCCGTTCGGCCGTATGGTAGCCGATGAACCCGGCGGTGCCGGTGACCAGGGTCGTCATGGTCAATTCCCCAACAAGGAAAACCAAGGGCTAGGGGGCTTTTGGCCCCCTAGTGCACAGGCGCATTCGGAGCGTTCCGCTCCGGATGCGCCGTTGATGCACTAACTCCATGGAATCGTGCAGCTTTGGCGCAGTAGGACGTGATTAGTCCGACTGCGCCGCTGCACTAGGACCCCCGAGCGGCTGCGCCGCCACTTGGAAAAGTGGCCGAAACCAGCGGCGACAGGGCTTGCCCTGTCGCCGCTGGTTTCGGCTCGGGGGTTTCCAAGGGGGCATAAAGCCCCCTTGGTCTTCCAACTCACCTGGGGGGCATAAAGCCCCCTTGGTCTTCCAACTCACCTGGGGGGCCAAAAGCCCCCTTGGCTTTCTGCTTTCCTTCCTACTGCGCCGTCCAACCGCCGTCGACGGAAAGCGCGTGGCCGCGCATTTGGGAAGCGGCGTCGCTGCACAGGAATACGGCGAGTTCGCCCAGTTGGTGGGCGGTGACGAACTCGCCGCTGGGCTGCTTTTCGCTGAGCAGTGCTTGGCTTTCTTCTTCGACGCTGGTGCCCTTGCTTTCGGCGCGCTTCTCGATCTGTGCTCGAACCAGGGGCGTGAGCACCCAGCCGGGGCAGATGGCGTTGCAGGTGACGCCCGTCTTGGCGCTTTCGAGGGCCGTGACCTTGGTCAAGCCGACGATGCCGTGCTTGGCGGCGACGTAGGCGGCCTTTTCGGCGCTGGCAACGAGGCCGTGGGCCGAGGCGATGTTGATGATACGGCCCCAGTTGCGGGCGTACATTTGCGGCAGGACGGCTTTGGTGGTGAAGAAGGCGGCGGAGAGGTTGGTTGCGATCACCGCATTCCACTTGTCGAGCGGGAAGTCCTGGATGGATGAGGTGAACTGGATGCCGGCATTGTTGACGAGGATGTCGACACTGCCGAGGTCGTCGTTCGCCTCGGCGATCATCGTTTCGACTTGCTCGGGGTTGGTGACGTCGCTGGGCGCGTAGCGGCAGCGGACGCCGAATTCGGCCTCGACGGCTTGGCGCTGCGCCTCGATCTTGGCTTCCTCGCCAAAGCCGTTGAGGACGATGTCGCAGCCGGCCGCAGCCAGACGTTCGGCGATTCCCTTGCCGATGCCGCTGGTCGAGCCGGTCACGACGGCAACCTTGCGCTTCAACATCTCGGGATCCTCCTCGAACGGTTTTGGCCTTTGATGGCGTTAACCTAGACGCTTGGCTGGCGCGCGTCACCTCGCCCCCCGGCGGTGGCGGTTTTGGGGGGACGATTGACGAGGTAGATGCCGAGCGCGACGCCGAGCAGGGAGAGCGCCAGGAGCACCGAGATCGGATCGCCGAGGAGCAGGGCCCCGAAGGCGACGCCGAAGAGCGGCGTGAGGAAGGTGAAACTCGTGAGCTGCGATGCCGGATAACGGGTGATCAGCCAGAACCAGACGAGGTAGGTGACCGCCACCACGATGACGACCTGGTAGGCCAGAGCGAGCCAGACGAGCGGGGTCGGCTCGGTGAGGCCGAGCGGGCCGAAGAGCGGTGCGCAGAGCGCCATGATCGGGACCGAGTAGGCGAGCTGGTAGAAGAGGATACGCTCCGCACTTTCGCGCATGAGGGCGGTGGTGCGGATGACCATGGTCGTCGCGGCCCAGAGCACCGCACCCAGCACGCAGGCGAGGTCGGCCCCAAGCGTGCCGCCGCCGAATTGGAAGCCGTCGGCGAGGCCGAACGCCATGCCGATGAACGCGATGACGAGGCCCAGCACCTGGACCGGGCGCAGCCGTTCGTTCGGCAGCCAGATGGCGGCACCGAGGGCGACGAAGAACGGCATGGTGTAGAGAAAGATGATGGCCCGGGCGGCGGTGGTGCCGTCGACGCCGACGTAGAAGGCGACGAACTCGAGCCCGAACAGCACGCCGCAGGCGATGCCGGGCACGGTCGAGGCATCGCGGCGAAACAAGGGGATACCGCGCCAGCGGGCGTAGAGCCCGACGAGCACGGCCGCCAGGAACGAGCGCAGGGTGGCCTGGACGACCGGCGGGATCCCCTCGTTCGCAACCTTGATGGCGACCGTGTTCAGCCCCCAGGCGAGGCAGAGCACGCACAAGACCAGCATGGCAAAGACGTCGAGACGATCCTTCGCCAGCCTCAAGGGCGGTCGGCCACCCGCCAGCGGACGACCTCACCGGCGAGCAACGGGCGAACGGTGCCGACGTCACCGCCAACGACGATCTGCTCGGGCGGGGTCCACGCCTCCTCGACCAGGGTTACGGTGCCGGCATTGGCGGCGAGGCCGTAGAAGCGGGCGCCGAAGCGGCTGGCGAAGTCGGGCAGGCGCTGGAGGCAGCCGATCTCGTCGAACACCTGCGCATAGGCCTCCAACGCCACCGGGGCCGAATAGCAGCCGGCGCAGCCGCAGGCGTTTTCCTTCAGGTGCTGGGCATGGGGCGCACTGTCGGTGCCGAGGAACAGGCGGGGAAAGCCGATTTCGACGAGGCGGCGCAGCGCGTCGCGGTCGCGGCGGCGCTTCAGGATCGGCAGGCAGTAGAGGTGCGGGCGGATGCCGCCGACCAGCATGGCGTTGCGGTCGACCATCAGGTGTTGCGGCGTCACCGTGGCACCGAGCCGGTCGTCGGCCGCTTCGACGAAGTCGGCGCCGGCCTTGGAGGTCACGTGCTCCAGGACGATCCGCAAGTTGGGAAAGTCGCGGCGCAGGGGGGCGAGGGTGCGCTCGATGAACACGGCCTCGCGGTCGAACACGTCGACCTCGGGGTCGGTCACCTCGCCGTGGATGCACAGGATGCCGTCGATCCGCTCCAGGCGCTCGAACACGGGATAGACGGTACGCAGGTCGCCCACGCCGTGCGCCGAGTTGGTGGTGGCGTGCGCCGGGTAGAGCTTGACCGCGGTGAACACGCCCTCGCCGAAGCCGCGCTCCAGGTCGTCGGGGTCGGTGGCCTCGGTCAGGTACGCGGTCATCAGGGGCGTGAAGGCCATGCCTTCGGGCAAAGCTGCCATGATGCGCTGGCGATAGGCCACGGCATCGGCCGTGGTCACCACCGGCGGCACCAGATTGGGCATGACGATGGCGCGGGCAAAGACGCGGGCGGTGGCCGGCAACACGGCCTCGAGCATGGCGCCATCGCGCAGATGGAGGTGGAAGTCGTCGGGGGTGGGGAGGGTCAGCGTGCGGGCCATGGCAGCTCCTTTAGGGCATCGGCTAGCAGCTGCGCGCGGCCGGCGCCACTGGCCAGACGCGGTCGCTGCGGGTACCAGTCATGCGCTTCGAACCAGAAAGACACCGATCCATGGTAGAGAACGCCGCTCGGACCACGGCCCGCATGTTGCTGGAGGTGGACGCCGTCAGCTTCCGCCCCGATCCGCCCTACCGGTTCACCTCCGGCTGGGCGAGCCCCGTCTACATCGACTGCCGCAGGCTGATCTCCTATCCGCGCCTGCGCCGGCAATTGATGAAGGTGGCGGCAGCCCAGGTGCAGGAGACGATCGGCTACGAGGCGTTCGACGCGGTGGCCGGCGGCGAAACGGCCGGCATTCCCTTCGCCGCCTGGCTCGCCGACCAGCTGATGCTGCCGATGCTCTACGCCAGAAAGCAGCCGAAGGGCTTCGGCCGCAACGCGCGGATCGAGGGCAACCTGCGCGAAGGCCAGCGCGTGTTGCTGGTGGAGGACCTCGCCACCGACGGCGTCTCCAAATTGGCCTTCGCCGATGCACTGCGCGAGGCGGGGGCGGTCGTCGAGCACGTCTTCGTCGTGTTCTATTTCGGCGTGTTTCCCCACAGTTTGGCGACCCTGAGCAACGCCGGGCTGCGGCTGCACACGCTCGCCACATGGCACGACCTGTTGGCCGAAGCGCGCCTGCAGGCGGTGTTCGCCCCCGAAATTCTGGACGAGATCGAGGGTTTCTTGAACGACCCGATCCGCTGGTCGGCGGCGCATGGTGGCAAGGGGTGAACGGCCCGCTCCTGAGCCACGAGCCCGAAGGTGTACGAGTGAGCCCGCCCGCCGCCCCGCCCTTCCACGACGTGCCGGTATTCGGCGACCACGACCCCCGTCTCGGCTGGCGTGACCGACCGGTCGTCTACGGGCTCGGCTTCGACGAGGCGGGGCGGTTGTTGGTGGTCGATCACGAGGGCTATCGCCTGCTGCCCGGCGGCGGCATCGATCCGGGTGAGGATGCACGAGCGGCCCTGGTCCGCGAGGCGCTGGAGGAAACCGGCCACGCCATCCTGGTCGGCGCGTTTCTCGGCCATGCCCGCCACTATTACGACCCGAAGGACGGCGCACCGCCACGGCACAAGCTCTGCCGCTATCACGCGATTACCATCGAGGCCGCCCTCGGCCCGCCCACCGAACCCGGCCACGTCGTGCACTGGCTGCCGCTGGAAACGGCGCTCGCCAGCCTGAGCCACGCGGTAGACCGCTGGGCCGTTTTGCGTCACAGGGACGCGGTCGCTCGCTGAGGGAGAGGGGTATTGCCCAACAACGTCGCCGGCTTCGGCTTTTCCACCTCGCAACACCGCGACACGGGCGGGCTCGATGGCGATCTCGCGCGGATCGCCGAGTTGGGTGCCGGTTTCGCCGAGCTTTCGCTTTGCGCGATGGACCTCGTCGTCGCGGGACGGCCCTACGCGCCGCGGCTGCGTGAACTGGAACGGGTCTGCGCCAAGCATCGCCTGCGCTACACGGCCCACGGCCCCTTGGCCGTGAACTTCATGGACCCGCGCCACGATGCGCTGTTTCGCCGCGTGGTGCCGGCCTATCTCGACATCTGCCATGCGGTCGGCGCCACCGTGCTCGTGCTGCATACGGGCGTCGTCCAGCGCCGGCCGCAGCCGGAGTTGGACCACCTGCACGCGCGCGAGCGCGAAGCCCTGCGCCAACTCGGCGACGTGGCCGCGAAGGCCGGGGTGAAGCTCGCCCTCGAAACGCTCTACCCCACCGGTCCCGACAGCTACACGGCGAACCCGGCCCGGCTGGCGGCGGAGATCGAAGCGGTCGACCACCCGAACGTGGTGGGCTGCCTCGACCTCAGCCATGCCTATCTGAACTGCACCTTCAACGGCCTCGACTTCGAAGCCGAAGTCGAACGCTTCGCGACCGTTGCGGGCCACCTCCACATGCACGACAGCTTCGGCCTGCCGGCCACGGTCAGGGGCTTCAGCGGCGCCGAGGACGTGGCCTTCGGGCTCGGCGATCTGCACCTGCCGCTGGGCTATGGCGACATCCCGTTCGAGCGCCTGTTGCCGCGCTTGGCCGTCAAACCGGAGACGGTGTTGCTGTGCGAGTTGCCGCCGCACTTCCACGTCGACGGCGCGCATTGCGCGGAGCGGCTGCGCAGCTGGGCGCCCCTCGTCGGACAAGCCGCTGCAGGGTGATGGCATCCTAGGCAGCCTCGCAACAGGGATGCCGAAATGATGTGCAAACGTTTAGGTGTTGACCTGGCTGCGTCGCTGCGAACGCAGGAATTGCCCGGTTGGCACGGTTCTCGCAAAGAACGGCGTGACCCTGAGAAGGGTGCCACCCAGCAGGAGCTCCGCGGCTCCGTCTCTTGGCCCGCTGGCGAACCTCCCCGCCAGCGGGCTTTTTCTGGCGTTGCGAGCCGGCCATGAGCGACGCGATCTACAGCGTGCAGGTGCGTATCGACGGCCGGGTCCAGGGTGTCGGCTACCGCGCCTGGTTGGCGGCGACGGCCGAGCGGTACGGCCTTGTCGGCTGGTGCCGCAATCGCCGGGACGGCAGTGTCGAAGCCCTGCTCGCAGGGCCGCGCGCCGACGTGGAGGCCGTGATCGAACACTGCCGGAGCGGCCCTGCCCTCGCCCGGGTGACGAGCCTGGAGGTGGCCGAAGCCACGGCACCCGAGGCCCCCGGCTTTCAGGTCCTGGCGACGGTCTGACGCGAGCCGGCGCTTGCCCTGGCGGCGCGCTCGCCTAATCTGCCTTCGCCGCACCCCAAAACGAGAAGGCGAGGCCCCGTGCAGACCCGCTTTACCGAGGCGCAGCTTCGAGACCCGGACATCCGCGAGGCGAACCAGATCCTCAGGACCTGCGTTCATTGCGGCTTCTGCACCGCCACCTGCCCCACCTTCGTGCTGTTGGGCGACGAATTGGACAGCCCGCGCGGCCGCATCTACCTGATCAAGGACATGCTGGAGAACGAGAAGCCCGCGAGCGAGCAGGTGGTCCGCCACCTGGATCGCTGCCTGTCGTGTCTCGCCTGCATGACCACCTGCCCGTCGGGCGTGCACTACCAGCACCTGATCGACCACGCCCGCGCCTATATCGAAGAGACCTACCAACGGCCGTGGCACGACCGCGCCTTGCGGGCCCTGTTGGCCTTCCTCATCCCCCGGCCCCGGGCGTTTCGCCTGGCGTTGCGCGGTGCTGTCCTCGGGCGCCCGTTCAAGCGGCTGTTGCGAGGCCGGCTGCGGGCGATGCTGGAGTTGGCGCCGACGAGCCTGCCCAAGCCCTCGCCGCTCGAACGGCCGCAGGTCGTCCCGGCCCAGGGCACGCGCCGGATGCGGGTGGCGCTGCTCACCGGCTGCGCGCAGCAGGTCCTCGACCCGGGGATCAACGAGGCGACGGTGCGCCTTCTCGCCCGGCACGGCGTCGAGGTGGTGATCGCCCAGGGTATGGGCTGCTGCGGCTCCATGGCCCACCACATCGGCAAGGCGGCGGCGAGCCACGCCCAGGCCGCGCGCAATGTCGAGGCCTGGTGGCGCGAGACCGAGGCCGGCGGCGGCGAGGGCCTGGATGCGATCGTCGCCAACGCGTCGGGCTGCGGCACCACCCTCAAGGACTATGGCTACATGTTCCGCGAGGACGCGAAGCTGAAGGAGAAGGCAGCGGCGGTCGCCGCACTGGCCAAGGACGTCACCGAGATTCTGCTGCAACTCGGCTTGATGCCGCCGGTTAGCGCGACCGGGCAACAGGTGGCCTACCACTCCGCCTGCTCGATGCAGCACGGCCAGCAGCTCAAGACGGAGCCGCAAACCCTGCTCGCCCAAGCCGGTTTCACCGTGCGCGGCGTACCCGAAGGCCACCTCTGCTGCGGCTCCGCCGGCGTCTACAACATCCTGCAACCCGAGATCGCGAACCAATTGCGGGAGCGCAAGCTCGCCAACATCGCCAAGGTGCAGCCCGAACTGATCGCCACCGGCAACATCGGCTGCATGACCCAGCTGGCAACCCACGCCGCCGTGCCCGTTGTCCACACCGTCGAGCTCCTCGACTGGGCAACCGGCGGCCCACTGCCCCCAGCGCTCGAAGGTCGCATCGACGCCAATCCCGTGCTCGAACCCGCGGCAAGCTGAAGCCGCCCTGGCGGCCGTCAGCGATCCGCGCGGCGAAAGCGGGCTTCGAGCCGCCGCGAGACGATGGACAGGCTGAAGCAGAGGACGAAGTAGAGGGCGGCGACGGTAAGCCAGACTTCGAACACCCGGCGGGTGGCGACGCTGATCTGCTGGCCGGTGAAGGTCAGTTCCTGCACCGAAATCAGGCTGACGATCGAGCTGTCCTTGATCAGCGAAATCATCTGCCCGGTGAGCGGCGGCAGGATCCGGCGGATGGCCTGCGGCAGGATGACGAGGCGCAGCGTGCGCCAGCGGTTGAGCCCCAGCGCGGTGCTCGCCTCCCATTGGCCACGGCCGACGTTTTGAATGCCGGCGCGGATGATCTCGGTGACATAGGCCGCTTCGAACAGCGCGAGGCAGATGGTCCCGGTGATGAAATTGGCGAACAGGTTGGGCGGGCCGAACAAAAAGGTGACGATGCTGCGCTGCGTGCCTTCCAGCGCCCGCGCCCAATCGGCGAGCCCCAATTGGTTGCTGATCGGTGTCGAGAGAAAGAAGAAGAAAATGAAGATGAACACCAATGGCGGCAGGTTGCGCACCAGTTCGACATAAGTGCGGGCCAGCCACGCCACGCTCGGCAGGGGGGAGATCCGCGCAATGGCCATCAGCGTGCCGACGATGAGGGCGATGATCGACGCCCAGATGGTCATGCGGATGGTCGTGAGGAGACCCTGCAACAGCATGTTGCTGCGCCATTGGCCGGTAATGGGATCGAGAAACCAAAAGTAACCGGGGATCATGCCCCAGTTCCAATTGTAGACCAGGCGGGTTTCGACGCGATAGATGATCCAAGCCACGCCCAACAGAAGGACGCAGATCAAAACGACGTCGAGCCAGCCGAGGCGGCGCTGCGTAGGATTTTCGAACATGGGACAAGCCGATCCGAGCGGCGGCGCCGGGATGTGCCCGACGCCGCCCTGGACGTCAGCTCATTCGGGGACCAGGTCGGCCCAGTCCTGGCCGACGAACCAGTAGTCCCAGCGCTCCTCCAAGAAGCCGTTGGCGACGTTCACCAGAATCCAGTTGTTGAAGAAGTTCAACGCATCCGCGTCGCCCTTGCGCAGGGCAAAGGCTTCGAGCGTGCCCCTGAAGGTCTCGCGCACCGGGATGTAGAGCTGGTCGGGGAAGGTGGCGGCGTCGCGGCCGGGCTTCGGCACCGAGGCGACCAGCGCGTCGGCGTTGCCGTTCAAGACCTCCTGCAGCACGTCGGCTTCGGCGTCGAATTGGATCAACCGGGCGCGCGGGAGCTGCGCCTGCACGGCCGCCGCGGCGGTGCTGCCGCGGACGGCGGCGATGATCACGCTGCGGTCGTTGAAGTCGTCGAGGCTGGCGCGGTCCGGCATGCGCTGCACGCTGGCCGCCAGCATGTTGCCGGAGCTGGCATAGGGGGTGGTGAAGTTGACCCGCAGGTTACGCTGCGGCGTGATCGACATGCCCGAAATCACCACGTCGAAATTGCCGGCGAGCAGGGCGGGGATCATGCCGTCCCAGACGGTGGGGACGAACTCGACCTGCACGCCCATGTCCTCGGCGAGCTTGGTCGCGACGTCGACCTCGAAGCCGACGATGTCGCCGGTCTTGGAGCGGAACACCCACGGCACGAAATTGCCGACGCCGACGCGCATGACGCCGCGCTGGACGATGCTGTCGATGAGGTTTTCCTGGGCGTGCACCGGGGCGGGTACGGCGGCGGTGACGCCGCCGAGCATCACGCCGGCAATGGCGGCAGCAATCATGGACCTGCGGTGGAACATGAACGTTCTCCTGAGTGGGGCGGTGAGATGAGCCTTCGCGCGGGTCATCGAGCGACCGTCCGTTGCATGCGGTGCTCGAGGCCGGTCACGGCGAAGGAGAGCGTGACCGTCAACATCAAATACAAAAGCGCAACGGTGAACCAGATTTCGAAGGTCAAGAACGTGTCGGAAATGATGTTGCGACCTTCGGTCGTCAGGTCGAACACGGCAATCACCGACACGATCGAGCTGTCCTTGATCAAGGACACGGTTTGACCGGTCAGCGGCGGCAGGGTGAGGCGGAAGGCCTGGGGCAGCACGACGTGGCGGTAGATGTGAAAGCGCGACAGCCCCAGGGCCTGTGCCGCCTCCACTTGCCCGCGCGGCACGGCTTGCAGGCCGGCGCGGAAAATCTCGGCAGCGTAGGCGCCCTCGAACAGCGCCAAGGTCAAGATCGCGGCACTCATCCGATCCAGTCCCAAGACCGGCGAGAGGGCGAAGTAGATGACGTAGAGCTGCACCAAGAGCGGCGTGTTGCGAATGACTTCGACGTAGGTCCGGGCGATCGCCCGGCCGACGAACGAGGGGCTCCCGTCCAAGATCGCCGTGACCAGGCCGAACACCAGCATCAAGACGAAGGCGGCTGCACTGATTTGCAGCGTGACGATCAGACCGTCGATGAGCACGCCGCGGTAGAGCGTACCGTCGTCCCATTCGAACAGATATTGCGGGACGCGGTGCCACTGCCAGCGATAGCCGGTGCTGACCGCGCCTTGGTAGACGCCCCAAACGATCAGCGCCATCACGCTCGCGTAGATCGCGAGATGCACGAAAGGATTGTGGCGGGCCATCGGTCCTCGGGGTCGACATACGGCCCCGGGGCGGGACCACCGACCAACATGATGGCGATGAACCGCTCGACAAGCCCTCGGAAAGGTCTATCTGCCGTTTCGACCTTGGGTGGAAGCCGCGGCCATCACGGCGGCCACCTCCTCGGGCGTCTGGGCGGCGACGAAGTGCCAGGCAACGCCCGTCTGATTGCTCAAGCGCGGGAGCAGGTGTCGCTGCAGGCGCGCCAACAGCCAGTGCGCTTCTTCCGGATCGACTTGGCCGAGCGCCAAGGCATAGGCCCCGACCGCCGCCTCGGGCTGGTCGAGCCCGAGCAAGGCGTGGCCTTTCGCGACCTGGGCACGCCAATCGTCGGGCCTTGCCTGGAGCGCCACCGCCGAAGCGTCCAGACAGGCTTCGAACGCACCCTGGGCGCATTCGCTCGTCGCTTTGTGGGTCAAGGCGTCGCTGTGCAACCGATCCGCCCTGAGCGCCCGATCGAAATCGGCCAGCGCCACCGCTTGCTGACCCGCCGCCTGATAGATCGAGCCACGGGCCACGTAGGCGGCAGCCAGTGCGGCGTCGATGGCGATGGCGCGGTTGAAGTCCTCCAGGGCTGCCGGGAGATCGCGGAGGTCGCGGCGCAAGAGCCCCCGGCGATAGCGCGCCTCGGCCGACGTCGGGTCGAGCCTGACGGCCAACTCGAGGTCCCGATGCGCCGCGGCGTGATCGCCGAGTTGCCGGGCAAAATCGCCACGCCTGAGCAGCGCCTCCATCCACGCCGGGTTTTGCGCCAAGACCTCGTCGAGCTTGCCGATCGCCGCCCGCAGGTCGCCGGCATTGGCCTGTGCATCGGCCCAGGCGAGACGCAGGCTCAGCGAGCGGTCGTCCGCCGGAATGGCCAAGGCCGCGGCCGCAACCAGTTGTCCGTCGGCGAGATGCAGCCGCGCGCGGCCGGCCTTGGCGAGCGGGTCGTCGGGATTGGCCTCGAGCGCCAGATCATAGGCTTCGCGGGCTTCCACGAGCCGACCATCGGCGCGCAGGACGTCGCCGAGCAATGCCAGCGCCGGGGCGTGGCGCGGACGGATCTCGATCGCCCGTTCGACGCTCGCCTCGGCGGCGACCAGATCGCCCGTGCGCAGTTGCAGCCGGCCGAGTGCGACCCACACACCCGCCTGGTCCGGCGCCGAGGCGACGGCCTGCTCCAACAGAAAGCGCGCCCGCTGATCCTCGCCCCGGGCCAGCGCCTGGGCGGCTTCGTCAAGCGTGCGATCGACCCCGCTTGCTGCGGCCGGAGCGCCAACGCCAAGCACCACCGAAAGGGCCATGGCCAGGCACGCCGCACGCACGCGCGCGCCTGATGGTCCATCGGTCATGGCGCGGCCCTCCTTGCGACTGCCCACCAGCGCTATCACGACGGCATTAAGGAAATGTTGACGACCGCGACTTCCCGCTTGCCGGCCATGGGACCCCGTTGCACGCTCCCTTGCATGACTGCCCCGCTCGTTCCGTCCGCAGCGCTCGCCCCCTCGGCCGACGATCTCGTCCGCATCGGCGAAGCCGTCCTGCGCGACCTGCCGCCGCCTTTCGTCGACCTCGTCGGCACGGTGCCGATCCGCGTGCAGGATTTTGCCGACGACGCCACTTTGGCCAGCCTCGACATCGAGAGCCCGTTCGACCTGTTGGGCCTCTATCACGGCGTGCCCATCGGCGAGCGCGAGGGCGGCTTCGTGCCTGAGGACGTCGACATGATTTTCCTCTACCGGCGCCCGTTGTTGGATCTTTGGTGTAGCGAGGACCTGACGCTCGAAGACGTGGTCCGCCACGTTCTGATCCACGAGATCGGTCATCATTTCGGGCTCAGCGACGACGACATGGAGCGGATCGAAGCGGACGCCGATTGAGCACCGCGCCAGGATCAAGCTAGACTTGGGCGTGCGTCGTTGGGGAGGATCGTAACGATGTCGGACGGGTTGGCGCCGAGCGCCGACGGCCTGCGCCAGGTGTTGGAAGGGCTCCAGGCACGCTTCCAAGACCGCTTCAGCACCGCGCAGGCGCTGCGCGACCAGCACGGCAAGGGCGAAGCCTGGCACGCCAGCCGGCCACCGGACGGCGTGGTGTTCTGCACCACGACCGACGAGGTGGCGGCGGTGGTCGGCCTCTGCCTGACGCACCGGGTGCCGGTCGTTCCGTTCGGCGCGGGCAGTTCGCTGGAGGGCCAGCTCTGCGCGCTCAAGGGCGGCATCAGCCTCGACCTCACGCGGATGAACCGCATCCTCGAGGTCAACGACGCCGACCTCGACGTCCGGGTCGAAGCCGGCGTCACGCGCAAGCAGTTGAACGCGCATCTGCGCGACATGGGGTTGTTCTTCCCGATCGATCCCGGCGCCGATGCCACGCTCGGCGGCATGGCGGCGACCCGCGCCTCGGGCACCAATGCCGTGCGCTACGGCACGATGAAGGAGAACGTCCTGGGGGTGACGGCCGTCATGCCCGATGGCAACGTCGCCCGCTTCGGCGGCCGCGCGCGCAAGTCTTCCGCCGGCTACGACCTGACGCGGCTTCTGGTCGGCTCGGAGGGCACGCTCGGCGTGATCACCGAATTGCAGCTCAAGCTCTACGGCATTCCCGAAGCCATTTCGGCCGCCGTGTGCGGCTTTCCCAGCCTCGAAGCGGCCGTACACACGGTGATCGAGACCATCCAGATCGGTGTTCCCGTGGCACGGGTGGAGCTCCTTGACGAAGTGCAGATGGGCGCCTGCATCGCCTATTCGAAGCTCCAGGACCTCGAACCCGTGCCCACGCTGTTCTTCGAGTTTCACGGCTCGACCAGCAGCGTCGCCGAGCAGGCGGAGATGGTCGAATCGATCGCCGGCAGCCACGGCGGCAGCGCCTTTCGCTGGACCACGAACACCGAGGAGCGCAACCACCTCTGGCAAGCGCGGCACGACGTCTACTACGCCGCCTTGGGGCTCAGACCCGGCGCCAAGGCCATCGCCACCGACATCTGCGTGCCCATCTCGGAACTCGCCGAGGCCATCCTCGCCGCCCAAGCCGACATCAACGCGAGCGGCCTTATCGCCCCGATCGTCGGCCATGTCGGCGACGGCAATTTCCACGTGCAGTTCATGGTCGACCCGGACAACGCCGAGGAAATGGCCAAGGCCGAGGCGATCAACGGCCAGATGGTGGCCCGCGCCCTCGCCGTCGGCGGCACCTGCACGGGCGAGCACGGCATCGGCATCGGCAAGATCGACAAGCTCGCCAAGGAGCACGCCACCGCCCTACCCTACATGATCGCCATCAAACGCACGCTCGACCCGCACGGCATCATGAACCCGGGCAAGATTTTTCGGATGAATTGAGGGATGGCAGGAGGCGGGAAGAGGAAGCCAAGGGGGCTTTAGGCCCCCTTGGAAACCCCCGAGCCGAAACGACCGCGGACAGGCACGGGCGGGCGGCGGGCGGTTCGGCG
>RECO01000172.1 GCA_007694015.1 Geminicoccaceae bacterium | reverse complement strand
CCCCCGAGCAGCGGCGTTGCCGCTGCCACTTTTGAAAGTGGCGGCGGCGCAGCCGGCGCCTGGGGGGTTCAAGGGGGGACCATCAAGTCCCCCCTTGCCTTACCTTTCCTTCCCTTCCTTCCCCACCCTCAACCACCAGGGAGGCGAGCGATGCACGGGATTCTTTCGGGTCTGCGGGTGGTCGAGGGCTCGGCCTTCGTGGCGATGCCGATGGGGGGCATGACGCTCGCCCAGATGGGGGCGGAGGTGATCCGCTTCGACCCGATCGGCGGCGGGCTCGACTATACGCGCTGGCCGTTGACCCTGGACGGCCAGCACAGCCTGTTCTGGGCGGGGCTGAACAAGGGCAAGCGCTCGATCGCGGTCGATTTCCGAAAGCCCGAGGGGCAGGAGCTGTTGACCCGGCTGATCACCGCACCCGGTGACAATGCCGGCCTGTTCATGACCAATTTTCCGGCCAAGGGCTGGCTCGATTACGAGCGCTTGAAGCAGCACCGCAAGGATTTGGTGATGGTCAACCTGATGGGCCGCTACGACGGCTCCTCGGAGGTCGACTACACGGTGAACCCGCAGGTGGGCTTGCCCTACATGACCGGGCCGAACGTGTTTCAGCGTCCGGTGAACCATCTGCTGCCGGCTTGGGATCTGATCGCGGGCCAGATGGTGTCGGTGGGCCTGTTGGCGGCGGAGCGCCATCGCCGTCGCACCGGCAAGGGGCAGCTGGTCAAACTGGCCCTGAAGGACGTGGCGATGGCGGCAGTCGCCAGCCTTGGCATGATCGCCGAGGTGATGGTCGACGGCATCGACCGGCCGCGTGACGGCAACTACCTCTATGGCGCGTTCGGTCGCGACTTCACGACGCTCGACGGCCGCGCGGTGATGATCGTCGGCTTGACCAGGAGCCAGTGGTCGACCCTGGTGAAGGTCACCGGGCTCGGCGACCAGATCGACCAGCTGGCGGCGCGTCTCGGGCTCGACTTTGCCAAGGAGGGCGACCGTTTTCGCGGGCGCCGCGAGTTGGCCCGGCTGTTCGATTCCTGGTTCGCCACGCGGATGTACGGCGAGGTGAAGGCGCTGTTGAACGGCGCTGGGGTCACTTGGGCGCCCTACCACACGGTGCGCGACATGATCGAGCGCGACGTCGATTGCTCGGAGGAGAACCCCTTGTTCCAGATGGTCAACGAGCCGGGCATCGGCCGTTACCTGATGCCGGGCTCGCCCTTGGACTTCGGCGAGGTCGAACGGCTGCCGGCGAGGCGGGCGCCGAAGCTCGGCGAGGACACCGACGCCATCCTGCTCGACGTTTTGGGATTGCCCGAACACGAGGTTGGCCGGCTGCACGACGCGGGCATCGTCGCCGGTCCCGCGGGCTGAAGGCGGGTGGCGTTTGCCTTTCTCGACCACCCGCTGCCGCTTGCTTTTGCGCACCGGGGCGGTGCCCTGGAGCACGAGGAGAACACGGGTGCTGCCTTTGCCCACGCCGTGGGGCTCGGCTACACCCACATCGAAACCGACGTGCAGGCGACCAAGGACGGCGTCGCGGTCCTCTTTCACGACGCCGACCTCGAACGGATGACCGGTGAGAAGGGCAGCGTCGGCGACGGTCTCTGGCGCGAGCTGGCCCAGGTCCGAACGCTTGGTGGCGCTCCCTTGCTGCGGCTCGACGAACTCCTGGAGGCCTATCCCGACCTCCACTGCAACCTCGAGATCAAGACCGCAGCCGCGATCGAGCCGATGGCCGACGTGATCCGCCGCACGGGTGCCTTGGATCGGGTTTGTGTGGGGGCTTTTCAGGCGCGTTGGACGCAGCGCCTCAGACGACTGCTCGGGCCGGGGCTCTGCTGGTCGCCGGCCCATGCGGGCGTCCTCGTCACCTGGCTCAGGGGCTGGCGCCTGCCGCTGCCGGCCCCGGCCTACCCGGCCTTGCAAATCCCGCCGGCCTTTCGCGGCATTCCCTTGGCCACGCGTCGGTTCGTTCGAGCAGCCCACCGCCAAGGCAGCCAGGTCCACGTGTGGACGGTGGACGACGCGGCCGCGATGGCGAGCTTGCTGGATGCCGGTGTCGACGGCCTGATGACCGACCGACCGACGCTCTTGCGCGAGGTGTTGGAGCGGCGCGGGCAGTGGCGCGGCCCCGTCCAGGCCTCGTAGGCAGCAGGCGCGACGTCGTCGTGCCCCTGGGTGCCTTCGGATTTGACCCGGGTCGGCCCTTCGGCGTACTCACCCGCCTGTCGTCCAACCACGAGCGAACACGTCACGGGCCGAGCCGGCTCGAACGATAGGGGAGACTCCGATGCGCCTCGTCCATTGCGCTGCCGCCCTGGCCGTCCTGGCGGCGGCGCCCGCCGCGGCCGACTACCCGACCCGGGCCCTGCAGGGCGTCATCATGTGGGGTGCCGGCGGTGCCACCGACACCGTGAGCCGCGCCATCCAGCCGCACGCCGAGGCGGCGCTGGGCCGCGACATCGTCATGACCAACCGCTCGGGCGGCACGGGCGCCATCGCCACGCGCTACGTGCAGGCGCAGCGCGCCGACGGCTATACGCTCCTGTTCGGCGCCGAGAACCCGCAGCTCCACAAGGTGTTGGGTTTGGCCGACATCGACTACGACGACTTCTACCCGGTCAACATCCTCGCCCGCGGCGTGGCGATCGTGGTGACGACGGCCGATGCCCCATGGCAGAGCTTCGGTGAACTGGTGGCCGAGGCGCAGGCGGACCCGGGCGCGATCCGCATGGGGGCGACGGGGCCGGGCGGCCTGCCGCACGTGGTGGGCTCCATGCTGGCGAGCGGGGTCGAATTCCCCGTCACTGCCGTGCCCTATGACGGCGAGGGGCCGGCCTTGACCGCCATGCTGGGCGGTGCGGTCGACTTCATGCCGGTGGGCCTGAGTGCGGCGGCCGAGCACATCCGCGCCGGGCGCGTGCGGCCGCTCGCGGTCGTCGACACGGCCGAGGTCGACCTCTTGCCGGGTGTGCCGCCGATCACGGCGGAGTTCCCCGTGTTCGAGGACTACCTGCCGTGGGGGCCCTTCTACGGCGTGTTCGTCCGGCGCGACACGCCCGAGGCGATCACCGCGACGCTGGTCGAGGCCTTCCACGGCGCGGCCTCGGTGGCGGAGTTCGAGGAGCTGATGGAGGCTCGCGGCAACGTGATGATGAACCTCACGGGTGACGAAGCCGACGCTTTCCTCGATCGCTGGCGTTCGGTCACGTCGTGGATCATGTACGACGCCGGTGCCGCACAGGTGTCGCCCGACAGCGTCGGCATCGCGCGGCCCTGAGCGGCGCCGCTGGCGATCGCGGCCCGATGGAGCAGCCCCAGTCCCGGCTGCCGGGCGAGCGCGTCTTTGCGCTCGCCATGCTGGGGCTGGCGCTGTTCGTCCTCTGGCACGCCTACGGCATTGCCGGCTTCCGCAGTCTGAGTTCCGCCGGGGCACTGCCGCTGGCGGCGGGCACGGTCATGGTCGTAGCGGCCCTGGCCGTCGTCGTGCAGAGCTTCGTTTCCAAAACCCCCAGGCAGGAGCGGGGCTTTTTCCGCACGCTGTTGCCGGGGCGCCTGGTCGGCTTCGTCGTCCTGGTCGGGGTCTTGGCCCTGGTGCTCGACCGCTTGGGCTTCCTTTTGGCCGGCACCGGCTTTCTCGCCGCCGCCATCTTCTGGCTGCACCGCCGCCAGCCCTGGCACGTGCTGGCCTGGTCGCTGTTGGCCGTCCTGGTGATCTACGTTCTGTTTCGCTTGGTGTTCGAGGTCCTGTTGCCCGAGGGCATCGTGCCGGAGCGGGCCATCCTTGCCTGGATCGGCGACCGGCTGCGTGACCTTCGCCCCTGATGGCCGACATCCTCGCCCAGATCGGCGTCGCCTGGCTCGACCCTTCGCTGTTGCTCCTGACCGCCCTCGGGACCGCGGCCGGCGTCTATATCGGCGCCATCCCCGGCCTCAGCGTCACCATGGCGGTCTCGATCCTGATCTCCTTCACCTTCACCTGGCGGGCGGAGGAAGCGCTCGCCCTGATCGCCGGCATCTACATGGGCGGGGTCTATGGCGGGGCGCGCTCGGCGATCCTCTTGAACATTCCAGGCGGCCCGGCCGCGGTCGCAACCGCGCTCGACGGCTACCCCTTGGCGCAGCGCGGCGAAGCGGGGGCAGCCATCGGCCTTGCCACCGTCATGTCGGTGATCGGCGGCTTCGCCGGCATTCTGGTGCTGGCCTTGGCCGCACCCTGGGTCAGCGAGGTAGCGCTCCGCTTCCAGCCCCGCGACTATCTCCTCATCTCGATCCTCGGCATTCTGCTCGTGGCCTCGCTCTCGGGCCCGAGCCTCGCCAAGGGCGTGTTCGCCGGTGCCCTGGGCCTGATCGTCGGCACGGTCGGGCTCGATCCGCTCACGGCCCAAGAGCGCTTCACCTTCGGCGTCGTCGACCTTTGGGCCGGGATTTCACCGATTGCCGTGATGATCGGCGTGTTCGGCATTGCCGAGGCGCTGGTGCAACTGCACCACCTCGACACCCAGCCGATCCGCCAGAAGCTCGAGCGGATATTGCCGTCATGGCGCCTGGTTCGCCGACATCTGCCTCTTTCGTTGCAGAGCGCCGGCATTGGCGTCGGTGTCGGTGCTTTGCCGGGCACGGGCGGCGACATCGCCTCGCTGTTTGCCTACGACCACGCCAAGCGGGTTACCCGAAATCCGAGCCGACCGTTCGGCCAGGGCGCCTACGAAGGTCTGGTCGCACCCGAGACCGCCAACAACGCCGCCGTGGGTGGGGCCTTCATCCCGATGCTGACCCTGGGCATCCCGGGCGATGCCGTCACCGCCGTCATCATCGGTGCCCTGTTCATCCAAGGGCTCAACCCCGGCCCGATGCTGATGGTCGAGAACGCCCACGTCTTCTGGTTCGTCGTCGGCAGCCTGCTCTTGGCCAATTGCTGCGTGCTCCTGTTCGGGCTCACCGGCGTGCGGGTCTTCACCTGGCTCGTCCGCTGCCCGCGCAGCGTCTTGATCCCGTTGATCCTCCTGCTCTCGGTGGTCGGCGCCTACGCCATCGGCAACGCGCTCACCGACGTCTATTGGGCGCTCGCCTTCGGCTTGCTCGGCTATTTCATGAAGATGTACCGCTACCCGGTGGCACCGATCATCCTCGGCGTGATCCTGGCGCCGCTGATGGACCAGAACTGGCGCCGGGCGATCATCTCGGTGCGGGACGACGTGCCGCGGCTCCTGGCCGATCTCGTGTCGACGCCGATCTCCTTCACCCTGACCGCGGCCATCGTCCTGGTGTTGGCGGCGAAGCTGCCCTGGCATCGTCGCCGCCACCATCAGTGAGAGGGGAAACCATGCGCCTCGTTGCCGCTGCCATCATCGCCTTCATGGCCACCGCACCCAACGCGCTCGCTGAGACGCCGCGGATGCAGGTGTTCAAGGACGCTGCCTGTGGCTGCTGCGATATCTGGATCGATCACATGGTCGAGCATGGCTTCGAGGTGGTCGCGCAGAACGTCTGGAACCTCAACGGCATCAAGGATTTGCTGGGCGTGCCGGTGCGCATGTCGTCGTGCCACACGGCCGTGATCGACGGCTTCGTCGTCGAGGGGCACGTGCCGGCGGCCGAGGTGCGGCGCCTGCTCGACGAGCGGCCGGCAGGCGTGGCCGGCATCGCCGTGCCGGGCATGCCCGACGGCTCGCCCGGGATGCCCGCAGCCGTGGCCGAGCGCTACGACGTGCTCATCTTCGGGGCAGGTGCCAGCGCGCCCTTCGCCACCTATGTTGGCGAGCAACGGGTGGAGTAACTCATTCGACGACGGAGGAGGACGAGCATGGCGCCAACCCCGCCCCTTGGCGATTTCGGCGCCCCGGCGCCGGCGTTCACGCTGAAGGCGACCGACGGCAAGACCTACGGCCTCGACGACGTGAAGGGCGCGAAAGGCACCGTCATCGTCTTCATCTGCAACCACTGCCCCTATGTGAAGTCGATCGTCGGTCGGCTGGTCGAGACCGCCAAGACCCTGCAGGCGGAGGGTGTGGGCTTTGCCGCCATCTGCAGCAACGACGCGGTCAACCATCCCGACGACGGCTTCGCCAAGATGCGCCTCTTCGCCGAAACGAACGGCTTCAGCTTCCCCTATCTGCACGACGAAAGCCAAGATGTGGCAAGGTCTTATGGTGCGGTCTGCACGCCCGACTTCTTCGGCTACGACGCCGATTTGACCTTGCAGTATCGCGGTCGTCTGGACGAATCGAAGACCACGCTGGTGCCGGGTGCCGCCAACGAACTGCTCGCCGCCATGCGCCAAGTGGCGGCGACCGGCAAGGGACCCGCGACGCAGACGCCGTCGATGGGGTGTTCGATCAAGTGGAAGGCCGCCTGAACCCATGCCGTTCGATAGCCTGCGGTCGTTCATCGATCATTTGGAAGCCAAGGGGCGGCTGGTGCGCGTCACAGCGTCCGTCTCGCCCGTTCTCGAGATGACCGAGATCCACACCCGGCTCCTGGCCGAGCAGGGGCCGGCGGTGTTGTTCGAGAACGTCGAGGGCTACGACATGCCCGTCTTGATCAACCTGTTCGGCACGGTCGAGCGCGTGGCCTGGGGCATGGACAAGGAGCCCTCGACCCTTCGCCAGCTGGGCGAAACGCTCGCCTTCCTGAAGCAGCCGGAGCCGCCGGGCGGCTGGCGTGAGGCGATGGAGTTGGTGCCGTTGCTGAAGTCGGCGCTGGCCATGCGACCCAAGAGCGTCGGCCGCGCCCCCTGCCAGGAAGTCGTCCTCAAAGGTGACGAGGTCGACCTCTCGAAGCTGCCGATCCAGAGCTGCTGGCCGGGCGAGCCAGCACCGCTCATCACTTGGCCACTGGTGGTGACCAAGGGCCCCTCCAAGGCGAAGAGCGACAGCTACAACCTCGGCATCTACCGGATGCAGGTGACCGGGCGGAACACCACGCTGATGCGCTGGTTGAAGCACCGGGGCGGTGCCCAGCATCACCAGCGCTGGGGCCAGCAAAAGCGCGATCCGCTGCCGGCGGCGGCGGTCATTGGCGCCGATCCGGGCACGACGCTCGCCGCCGTGACGCCCGTGCCCGACACCCTTTCCGAATACCAATATGCAGGTCTTCTAAGGGGTAAGCGGGTCGAGTTGGTTGATTGCGTGAGCATTCCCCTGCAAGTCCCTGCAACAGCAGAGATCGTCCTCGAAGGCTATGTCAGCCTCGACGATTATGGTGACGAAGGCCCCTACGGCGATCACACCGGCTACTACAATTCGGTCGAGCCTTTCCCGGTCTTCACCGTCACGGCCATGACCATGCGGCGCAAGCCCATCTACCTCTCGACCTTCACCGGCCGCCCACCGGACGAGCCGTCGGTGCTGGGCGAGGCGATGAACGAGGTGTTCCTGCCCTTGTTCGTGCAGCAGTTCCCCGAGGTGGTCGATTTCTGGCTGCCGCCGGAAGGCTGCTCCTACCGCATCGCCGTGGTCTCGATGAAGAAGGCCTATCCCGGTCACGCCAAGCGCGTCATGCTCGGCGTCTGGTCGTACTTGCGCCAGTTCATGTACACCAAGTTCGTCATCGTCGTGGACGACGACATCGACGCCCGCGATTGGAAGGACGTGATGTGGGCGCTGTCTACCCGTGTCGACCCCGCCCGCGACATGACCGTGCTGGAGAGCACGCCCATCGACTATCTCGACTTCGCCTCGCCGGAGAGCGGGCTCGGCTCCAAGCTCGGCATCGACGCCACCGACAAATGGCCGCCCGAGACCAAGCGCGAATGGGGCAAGAAGCTCTACATGGAGCCCGAGATCGTCGAGCGCGTGTCCGCCCGCTGGGCCGAACTCGGGCTGCCGGGGTCCGGAAAACCGATTTGGAAGGGCTGAACCCGCATCCCCGCTTGGACCACGCGGTGGCGCTCACCCGCGCCGCCGGCACCATCGCCATGCGCTTCTTCCGCCAGGACCCGGAGCGCTGGGAGAAAACGCCCGGCGCCATCGTCACCGAGGCCGACATCGCCATCGACCGCCTCCTGCGCGCCGAACTGCCCCTCGGCGACGAGGCTTGGCTGAGCGAAGAAAGCCCCGACGACGAAATCCGCCTCCGGGCCGAGCACGTCTGGATCGTCGACCCGATCGACGGCACCCGCAGCTACGCCCTCGGCCGCCCCGAATTCGCCATCAGTGTCGCCCTTTGGGATCGCAGCGCCAAGGGCGTCGTCCTCGGCATCGTGCTCAACCCCGCCACCGACGAACTGTTCGTCGCCATCCGGGGCGGCGGCGTCTGGCTCAACGGCATCGCGCTGCAGGTCCGCCCCTGGTCCCCCGACACCGCCACCGAACTCCTGGTCAGCGGCCGTGAGGCCAAGCAAGCCCAGCTCGACCGCCACTTCGCCACCTGCCGCATCCGCGGCCTCGGCTCGCTCGCCTACCGCTTGGCCCTGGTCGCCACCGGCCGTGCCGACGGCCTCGTCTCGCTGCGCCGCGTCGCCGACTGGGACCTCGCCGCCGCCGTCCTGATGGTCGAGGAAGGCGGCGGCCGCGTCACCGATCGCCACGGCCGCAGCCTCCGCCTCAACCGGCCCACCGCCCAACATGACGGCCTGGTCGTCGGCCAACCGCCGCTGCACGACCGCCTGCAGAACGTGATCGCCGCACTCGGTTGAAGGTCGCGCTGGTTTTCGCCATAGGCGAGGCGAGAGATGAGGGAGGAAGGCTAGGGGGGCTTTTGGCCCCCCTAGGTAGGACCCCCCAGCAGCGGCGCTGCCGCTGCCACTTTTGGAAAGTGGCGGCGGCTAAGCCGTCGCCTGGGGGTTCCCAAGGGGGCCAAAAGCCCCCTTGGCTTCTCTCTGCTCCTGCACGTCACAACGACAACGAGAAAGACGATCTCATGCAGCGCTACCGTGCCGAGAACCTGACCGCCGCCACCGCCCGTATTCTGGAGGCGGCGGGGTCGTCCGTCGAGGAGGCGCGGGTGGTGGCCGAGCATCTGGTCGATGCCAATCTGGCCGGGCACGACAGTCATGGGGTGGGCATGTTGCCGGCCTATATCGAGCACCTACGCTCGGGCCTGTTTGTCGCCAACCAGACGCCCGAAGTGGTGAACGACGCGGGGGCGGTGATCGTCGTCGATGCGCGGCACGGGCTTGGCCAACACATGGTGTTGAAGGCGCTGGACCTCGGCATCGCGCGGGCGAAGGAGGTGGGGGCCTGCGTGGTCGCCGTGCGCGAGAGCGCGCATGTGGGGCGGATCGGGGCCTATGCGGAGTATTGCGCCGCGGCCGGGCTGGCCTCGACGCATTTCGTCAACGTGGTCGACCACACGCCGATCGTAGCACCCTTCGGGGGGAGCGATGGACGGTTCATCACCAATCCGTTCTGTGCGGCGTTGCCGGGTCCGAATGGGCCAACACCCCTGTTGGACATGGCGACCTCGACGATTGCCTTCGGCAAGGCGCGGGTGGCACGCAACAAGGGCGTGCCGGTGCCCGAAGGCACGCTGTTGGACGAGGCGGGGCGGCCGACCAACGACCCGACGGCCTTGGTCGACGAGAAGCGCGGTGCCTTGACCGCGTTCGGGCTGCACAAGGGCTCGGGGCTTGCCATCCTGTGCGAAGTCTTCGCCGGGGCCTTGGCCGGCGAGCGGACGATCCAGCCGGAAAACCCGCGCCGCGGCAGCATCGTCAACAACCTGCTCTCGATCCTGATGGACCCGAAGGCGTTCGGCGATCCCTTGACCATCGCCAAGGAGGCGGCGGCCTTCGGCGCCTATGTCAAGGCGTCGCCGCCGGCACCGGGCGTGGATGAGGTGCTCTTGCCGGGCGAGCCCGAGGCGCGTTCGCGGGCGGAGCGGCAGGCGAGCGGGGTGCCGGTGGATCCGATGACCATCGAGCAGATCAAGGAGGCCGGCCGCTCGGTCGGGCTCAGCGAGGCGGAACTCGGCATGTTGGTGAGGAGCTGACGGTGGATCGCGTACAAACCGTGGTGGTGGGCGCTGGCGTGGTCGGCCTCGCCGTGGCCCGTGCGTTGGCGCAGACGGGTCGCGAGGTGATGGTGCTGGAAAAGGAGGGTGCCATCGGCACGGAGACCAGCTCGCGCAACAGCGAGGTGATCCACGCCGGCATCTACTACCCGACCGGCTCGTTGAAGGCGCTGACCTGTGTCGCGGGCAAGCAGCGCCTCTACGACTATTGCCGCGAGCGGCACGTCCACCACGCCAATTGCGGCAAGCTGATCGTCGCGACGGACGAGAGCCAGCACGCGACACTCCGCAACATACAGGCCAAAGCCAAGGAGAACGGGGTCGAACTCGAGTGGTGGGAGGCCGAGCGCGCCCGAGCACTGGAACCGGAACTTGCGTGTACGGCCGCACTCTGGTCATCGACGACGGGGATCGTCGACAGCCACGCCTTCATGCTGGCGCTGGAGGGTGATCTCGGGGGGGCTGGGGGGCTCGTTGTGTTTCATGCCCCGGTCGAGGCGGCGACGGCGACCGGTGACGGCTTCGTCCTCCGCGTCGGCGGCGACGCGCCGATGGAACTCCTGGCCGACGAACTCGTCAATTGCGCCGGTTTGCACGCACCTCGGCTGGCGGCGCGGATCCAAGGACTGGCACTGCCGTACGTGCCTGCGGGCTACTATTGCAAAGGCAACTACTTCACGCTGAGCGGCCGCTCGCCCTTTGCGCGGCTGATCTACCCGGTGCCGGAAGCAGCCGGGCTCGGCGTGCACGTCACGATCGACTTGGCCGGCCAAGCCCGCTTTGGCCCCGACACCGAATGGGTCGACGAGCTCGACTACGACGTCCATGCTTCGCGTGCCGACGTGTTCTATGCGGCAGTGCGCAAGTACTGGCCCGCCCTGCCGGATGATGCGCTCCAACCGGGCTATGCCGGGATCCGGCCGAAGCTCGCCCCGGCGGGCGCACCAACCGAGGACTTTCGGATCGAAGGGCCGGCCGTACACGGGCTGAAGGGGCTCGTGAACATGTTCGGCATCGAAAGCCCCGGTCTCACCGCATCGCTGGCGCTCGCCGACTTGGTGGTGGAACGGCTCGCCGCGTGACGGCCTGGACGATCGGCTTGTTGCCCCTGATCGTGGCGCATCGTGGCGCCTCGGCCGATGCGCCCGAGAACACCCTTCGGGCGTTTCGCGAGGCCGAGCGTCAGGGTGCCCGCGCGATCGAGTTCGACGTGCGGCTGGCCCGCTGCGGCACGCCCGTGGTGCTGCACGACGCGACCTTGCGCCGGACGACGTCCGGCGGCGGGCGCGTGCTGGCGCACGATGCGGCGACGCTGACGGCGTTGGATGCCGGCCGTTGGTTTGCGAGCGACTTTGCGGGCGAACCCGTCCCGACCCTGGCGGCCGTTTTGCGCTGGGCCGAGCGCGTCGCCATGGCGTGCAACGTGGAACTGAAGGCGGAAAACGATGCGATGGCGCGGGCCACCGCGCGGGCGGCGGCGCCGTTGATCCAAGCTGCTGGAAGCGTGGTCCTCGTCTCGAGCTTCGTGCCGGCAGCCCTCGCCGAAATGCGCGGGCTTGGCAACACGCCCCTCGGGGTGTTGGTCGAGCGGCGCATTCTGGACCGCCATCTGGATTTTGCCCGCGACATCGGCGCCGTGAGCCTGCACGCTGATCGCCGGGCGTTCGGCCCGCGCAGCCGGGTCCGGCTCGACCGCGCGGGCTCGTGGCCGGTTGCCTACACCGTGAACGACGTCCGTGAAGCGTTCCGTCTGCACCACGAGCTGGGTGTGGAAAGCCTGATCACGGATCGCCCCGGGCAACTGCTGGACGCCTTTGGAGAGCACCGGCGCGAGGCGCGCTGACCAAGGCAGGCCGGCGTGGCGCTTGACCCGCTTCGCCCCCAACAACGGCCACTTCTGAAGTGGCGAACGGGCTGGATGGCCGTGCATGCACGGCCATCCAGCCCGTTCGCCGGGGGTTCCCAAGGGGGCCAAAAGCCCCCTTGGCTTTAGCTTTCCCCCTCCCTTCCCCCTTCTTTGCGGTAATCGGCCGGTCAGCACCCGTCAGGCGGCCTCGGCGACCGCGATGCGGGCAGC
>RECO01000213.1 GCA_007694015.1 Geminicoccaceae bacterium | reverse complement strand
TTCGTAGGTGCGGTTGTCGCCCATGACGCCCACGGCCTTGACCGGGAGGAGCACGGCGAAGGCTTGCCAGATGGCGTCGTAGAGGCCGGCGGCCCTGATTTCCTCGAGGTAGATGCGGTCGGCTTCCTGGAGGAGTTGGACGCGTTCTCTGGTGATGTCGCCCAGGATGCGGACGGCGAGGCCGGGGCCGGGGAAGGGGTGGCGGCCGACGAAGGCGTGGGTGAGGCCGAGTTCGCGGCCGAGTTCGCGGACCTCGTCCTTGAAGAGTTCGCGTAAAGGTTCGACCAAGGCGAGGCGCATGCGCTCGGGCAGGCCGCCGACATTGTGGTGGCTCTTGATGGTGACCGCTTGGCCGTGGGCGCGGGCACTCTCGATGACGTCGGGGTAGACCGTGCCTTGGGCGAGGAAGTCGACCTCGCCGATGCGCTGGGCTTCCTCCTCGAACACGTCGATGAAGAGCGATCCTATGGTCTTGCGCTTGGCCTCGGGCTCGGTGACGCCGTCGAGGGCTTCGAAGAAGCGCTCGCCCGCGTCGACGTGGACGAGCGGGATGTTGTAGTGGCGCTGGAACAGGCTGACGACCTCGTCGGCCTCGTGGGCGCGGAGAAGCCCTGTGTCGACGAAGATGCACGTCAGCTGGTCGCCGATGGCCTCGTGCAGCAACAGGGCCGTGACCGAGCTGTCGACGCCGCCGGAAAGCCCGCAGATGACGCGGCCTTTGCCGACCTGGGCGCGGATGCGCTCGATGGCTTCGAGCTTGAAGCTCTGCATCGACCAGTCGCCCCTGAGCCCGGCGATGTCGAAGAGGAAGTTGCGCAGGAGGCCCGTGCCGATCGGGGTGTGGTGCACCTCGGGGTGGAACTGGACGCCGTAGAAGTGGCGGTCCTCGTCGCCGATGGCGGCGAAGGGGGCGTGCGCGCTGGTGGCGATGGGGTGGAAGCCCGGCGGCAAGGCCGTCACCGCGTCGCCGTGGCTCATCCAGACGACGGTGGTCTCGCCGGGTTCCAGCAAGCCGTGGAAGAGGGGCGAGGGTGCGGCCAGCGTCAGCTCGGCGCGGCCGAATTCGCGCGCATGCCCCATCTCGACCCGCCCGCCGAGGGCCGCACACAGCGTCTGCTCGCCGTAACAAATGCCGAGCACGGGCACGCCGAGGTCGTACACGGCTGAAGGGGCCGCCGGTGCGGCGTCGCCATAGGTGGAGGCGGGGCCGCCCGAGAGGATCACGGCCTTGGCGTCGAAGGCCCGGACCTTCGCATCGCCGACGGACCAGGGGTGGATCTCGCAATAGACCCCGAGCTCGCGGACACGGCGGCCGATGAGCTGGGTGTATTGCGAGCCGAAGTCGAGGATGAGGACTTTTTCGTGCATGGCGGCGTGATACGCGCCGTCGTCACGTAGGGGTAGAGGGAAGTCGGGAGCATTAAAGGCGATGGGGGCTTTTGGCCCCCTTCGGAACCCCCGGCGCTAACGGCTGGCGGCAGGGCAAGCCCTGCCGCCAGCCGTTCGCGCAGTTTCTGAAGTTTTGGGGGGTCCAGGGGGCAAAAAGCCCCCTGGTTTCTTCCCTGCCTAAAACACGATCCAGAGGTAGATGCCGTAGCTGGCGAGCAGGAGGCCGCCTTCGAAGCGGGTGACCTGCCAGCCGGTGCGGATGAGGAAGAGGGTGAGGCCGGTGGCGACGGCCATGGCCCAGGCGTCGAAGGCGATGATTTCGAGTGGCACGGGGATGGGTTGGACGAGGGCCGTGGCGCCCAGGATGAACAGGATGTTGAAGATGTTGGAGCCGATGACGTTGCCGATGGCGATGTCGGTCTGGCGGCGCAGGCCGGCGACGATCACCGTCGCCAGTTCCGGCAGCGAGGTGCCGATGGCGACGAGGGTGAGGCCGATGACCGTTTCGGAAACGCCGGCTGCGGCCGCGATCTCGACGGCGCCCTTGACCAGCCAGTCGGCGCCGACCACGACGCCGACGAGGCCCGCGAGCGAGAGGCCCAAGCCGGCGGCGAGGCCGAGGCTTTCGCTGGTTTTGAGTTCGGCCTCTTCGACGTAGATGCGCTCGGCCAGGGTGTGGCGGCGGCGCTCCAACACGTAGGTGGTGACGACGTAGGCGATGATGCCGAGGATCAAGGCGGCACCGATGAGGCGGTCGATGTGGCCGAGGAGCAGCACGCCGAGACCGATGGCGGTGACCACGGCGAGCACGGTGCCGTCGCGGCGAAAGGCGGCGGCCTCGACCGGGACGGGGAAGAGCAGGGCCGCGATGCCGAGGATCAGGAACAGATTGGCGATGTTGGAGCCGACCACGTTGCCGACGGCGATGCCGGGCGAGCCGCTGAGGGCGGCGTTGATGCTGGTCATCAATTCGGGCGTGGAGGTGCCGAAGCCGACGATGACGAGGCCCGCGAGCAGGCGCGAAACGCCGAGGCGGGTGGCGACCGCGACGGCGCCGCGGACGAGGAATTCGCCGCCGACCAGCAAGAGGGCGAGGCCGGCGACGAGAAAGGCGAGGGTGGTTGGGCTCAAGGCGGCGTTCCCCCTGGCAGGCGCGGCTCGTGCATGTGCAGCGGAACGGTCCCGTCCGCAAGAGGGTGACCCGGCACCGGTTTTTGTTGGCCGCGCCTCGCCCGCTTGCTATAGCCGCGCTTCCTGGCGGCAGGGCGTGGGTGGCCGGCGGGCGTGGCGGAATTGGTAGACGCGCGGGATTTAGGTTCCCGTGGCCTCGGCCGTGGGGGTTCGAGTCCCTCCGCCCGCACCAGGACGGCCCCGGCCCTCCGGGTGAACAGAGCCGCGGATCAGACGAGAAGGCACGACGGATGCAGGTGACGGAAGTTTCCGCCGAGGGATTGAAGCGCGCATACAAGGTGGTCGTGAGCGCCAGCGAGATCGCCGAGCGCGTCGACGGGCGGCTCGCGGAAATCCAAAAGCAGGCCAAGATGCCCGGCTTCCGCCCCGGCAAGGTGCCGCTCGGCCTGTTGAAGAAGCAATATGGCCGCTCGGTGCTCGGCGAGGTCGTCGAGCAAACGGTCAACGCCGGCTCGCAAAAGGCGATCGAGGAGCACAACCTCAAGCCGGCGCTCCGACCCAAGATCGAGCTGACCAGCTTCGACGAGGGCCAGGACCTCGAATTTTCGATGGACGTCGAGGTGCTGCCGGAGCTGCCGCAGGTCGACCTGAAGGCGATCCAGATCGACAAGCCGTTCACCAAGGTGGCCGACGACGAGCTGGAAAAGGCGCTGCACGAGTTCCGCCACTCGCAGGCCGAATGGCTCGTGCCGGAGCCGGCCCGCGCCAGCCAGGACGGCGACCGCCTGACGATCGATTTCGTCGGCAAGGTCGATGGCGAGCCCTTCGAGGGCGGCGCCGCCGAGGGCTTCAAGCTTGTGCTCGGCAAGGGGATGATGATCCCCGGCTTCGAGGACGGCTTGGTCGGCGTCGAGGCCGGCGCCGACACGGTGGTCGAGGTCACCTTCCCCGAGGACTACGGCAACCAGCAACTCGCCGGCAAAGCCGCGACCTTCGACGTGAAGGTGCACCAGGTCGAAGCGCCGAAGCTGCCCGAGGTCGACGCGGCCTTCGCCGAGAAGCTCGGCTTCGAGAACCTGGAAGACCTGCGCAGCGCGTTTCGCTCGCGCCTGCAGGAGCGCTACGACGACACCTCGCGGTTCCGCGCCAAGCGGGCGCTGCTCGACGCCCTCGCGGCGGCGCACGACTTCGAGGTGCCGCCCGGCATGGTCGATTTGGAGTTCGAGGCGATCTGGAAGCAGCTCACCGACGAGATGGAGCGCACCGGCCAGACCTTCGAGCAGGCGGGCAAGACCGAGGACGAGACCAAGACGGAATACCGCAACATCGCCAATCGGCGTGTGCGGTTGGGCCTGCTCCTGTCCGAGATTGGCCGCAGCAACGAGATCCAGGTGACGCCGGAAGAGCTCGCCCGCGCGGTGGCGAGCCAAGCCCGCCGTTATCCGGGCAAGGAGCGCGAGGTCTTCGAGTTCTTCCAGCAGAACGCCGAGGCCCGCGAACAATTGCGAGCACCGTTGTTCGAGGACAAGGTGGTCGACTTCATCCTCCAGATCGCCCAAGTCACGACCAAGGAAGTGTCGCCCGAGGAGCTGATGCGCGACCCGGACGACGCGGCGGAAAACCAGGGCGATACCGCCGCGACTTGAGCGAACAACCGATCCCGCGTGGCGAGGACACCATGATACAAGCCAATCTCGTGCCGATGGTGGTGGAACAGACCAGCCGCGGCGAGCGCGCCTACGACATCTTTTCGCGGATGCTCAAGGAGCGCATCATCTTCGTCACCGGCATGATCGAAGACCACATGGCGTCGTTGATCTGTGCGCAGCTCCTGTTCCTGGAAGCCGACAACCCGGACAAGGACATCGCCTTCTACATCAACTCGCCGGGCGGCGTGGTCACCTCGGGGCTCGCCATCTACGACACGATGCAGCTGATCAAGCCCGACGTGGCGACCTTCTGCATCGGCCAGGCGGCCTCGATGGGCTCGCTTTTGCTCTGCGCCGGCACGCCGGGCAAGCGCCACTGCCTGCCGCACGCGCGGGTGATGGTCCACCAACCGTCCGGCGGCTTCCAGGGCCAAGCCTCCGACATCGAAATCCACGCCCGCGAAATCCTCTCGATCCGCAAGCGGCTGAACGAACTCTACGTCAAGCACACCGGCCAGGACATCAAGGTGATCGAGGACGCGATGGAGCGCGACCGCTTCTTGAGCGCCGAGGATGCCGTTGCCTTCGGCCTCGTCGACAAGGTGGTCGAGCAGCGCCCGGCGACGCCCAAAAACGGGAACTGAGCCCCCGCCGATGTTCGGTGGGGCAACGATCCTGAAGGTCCTGGGGGGTGCGGCCCTGGTTTATGCCGCGTTCGTCGCGGTCGTTGCGTTCAGCCAGGACAGCCTGATTTTTCCCCGCTGGGCCATGGGCTCCGGCACCACGCCATTGCCGCCCGAGGCCGCGCGGCTGACCGTGCGCGCGGCCTCGGGCGAGGAGCTCCAAGGCGTGCACCTCCCGGGCACGACCGACGCGTCCGCGCCCGTGCTGCTGGGCTTCGGCGGCAATGCCTGGGACGCCGACGCGCTGGCCCTTTACCTCCGCTCGGTCTTCCCCGAGCACGACATCGTCACCTTCCACTTCCGCGGCTACGGCCCGAGTGAGGGCCGGCCGAGCGCCAGCGCGCTTATCGCCGACGCCCCGCTGCTGCACGACGCCGTAGCCGAGCGGCTGACCCCAAGGCCCATCATCCCCGTCGGCCTCAGCATCGGTGCCGGCCCCGCCGCCGAAATTGCCGCCGGGCGCGACGTCGCCGGTATGATCCTGGTCACACCGTTCGATTCCCTGCGTTCGATGGCCCAAACCCACTACCCCTGGCTGCCGGTACGATGGTTGCTCCGGCACCGCATGGAGATCGCCGAGGCGGTGGCGCGAAGCGAAGTCCCGACCGCCATCATCACCGCCGAACGGGACAGCATCGTCCCCGCCCGCCGCAGCGCACCGGTGCGCACCGCCGCCCGCAACCTGGTGCTCGACCGGGTGATCGCCGGGGCCGGGCACAACGACCTCTATCAGCACCCCGATTTCCGGGCGGCGATGGCAGCAGCACTGGAGCGGATCGAAGCGGCCGGCTGAAGGGCAGCCACGGGCGTTCCTGGGGCCGTTGGGCGTCGCCGACGCCACGTCACCAAGGCGAAAACGACACGCGCACCACCGTGGTTCGTGAGTCGTGAGCCAGCCGCCTGGCACGCAACACGGGTCCGTAGGACGGGCGGGGGTGAGGGATGGCCCGTGCGCTACCCAACCGGGAAACGCTCTAGGCGGCGGACCAGCCGGCGAGGAAGCGCTCCAGGTTCTGGCCGAGGGCGGGGCTTGGGTAGCCGCCCTCTTGGACCAGTACGGTGGGCCAGCGGCGCTGGGCGATGCGCTCGGCGATGCGGGCAAAGCCGTCGGCGGTGACGCGGAACCCGGCCAACGGATCACCCTCGTGGATGTCGAGCCCGAGGGCCACCACCAGCACGTCCGGCCGGTGCGCGGCCACCCGGTCGAGTGCCGCCTCCAAGGCCACCAGATAAGCCCTGTCGTCGGTGCCGAGCGGCAGCGGGAGATTGACGTTGTAGCCCTGCCCCGCCCCCTCGCCCGTCTCGCCCGCATAACCCCAAAACCAGGGGTAAAACAGACGCGGGTCGGCGTGCAGCGAGACGTGCAGCACGTCGCTCCGGTCGTAGAAGATCGCCTGGGTGCCGTTGCCGTGATGCACGTCGACGTCGAGAATGGCCACCCGCGCCTCGGCCGCACGGACCACCGCCGCCGCCAAGGCGGCGTTGTTCAAAAAGCAAAAGCCCGCCGCCATGTCGGCATAGGCGTGGTGGCCGGGCGGGCGGCAGAGCGCGTAGGCGGAACCCGCTCCCTCCAGGACCAGGCGCGTCGCGTGGATGGCACTGGCGGCAGCAGCCTTCGCGGCGCTGAAACTGTGCTCCCCCAAGGGACACGCCGTGTCGCCCATGTGCCAGCCGGCGCGGCCGACGATGCCGTCCGGATAGCTCGCATGCGCCCGCTGCGGATGCACGTTGGCCACGACCTCGCCACCGCCGCCGATCGCCTGCCACGCCACCCACGCCTCGGCCAGAAACGCCAGATAACGCGCCTCGTGCACCGTCGCCAACCACGCCTCGTCCAAGGCAGGCGGCGTCACCTGCCGCAAACCCGAGCCCACCGCCGCCGCCAGCAACGTCTCGCCCCGGCTCGCCCGCTCCGGGCTCGCCACCGCCTTGCCGCGCATCAAGAAGAACTGCGGATCATGAAGGGCTTGCGCCGGATCGTAGACGACGCTCATGACCATGGTTCAGCTACTCCTCGGGCGCAATTAAGGAAAGGAAGCAAAGGGGGGCTTTGATGAGCCCCCCTTGGACCCCCCAGGCAGTGGCGCTGCCACTGCCACGTGTTCGAAGTGCCGGCGGCGGCAGCCGTCGCTTGGGGGTCCAGGGGGCCAAAAGCCCCCTGGCGCTTCCTCAAAGCCGCCACAAGTCGATCCCTGCCGGGACCGCTTCCCGGTCGAGCACGGCGGCGATGTCGGCGACGTGGCCTTGGCCCTCGCGCAGCAGCGCGGCGATGAGCGGCCAGCCGCCTTCGACGAATGGGGCGTGGGGAACGGCGAGGACGACGGCATCGGCGGCTGGCAGGCCGTCGAGGGGAAAGGCAGGGGCGGCGAAGGTGGCCGCTATCTCGGCCGTCTCCAGCAAGGGTTCGCACAAGTGGACGTTGCAGCCGAAGCGCTGCAGGGCGCGGACCAGGTGGGCGACTTGGCTGTTCCGGACGTCGGGAACGTTCGGCTTGAAGGTGGCGCCGAGCACGGTCACCACAAGGTCGCGGCGGCCGTCGCGCAGCAAGCGCTCGACGACGGTGGTGGCGACGAAGCCAGCCATGGCGTCGTTGATGCGGCGGCCGGCGAGGATCACCTCGGGATGGTAGCCCGTCCGCTGCGCGCGGTGGGTCAGGTAGTAGGGATCGACGCCGATGCAGTGGCCGCCGACCAGCCCCGGCTGGAAGCGGAGGAAGTTCCACTTGGTGCCGGCGGCGTCGAGCACGTCGCGGGTGTCGAGGCCGAGGCGGTGGAAGATCAGGGCCAGTTCGTTGATCAGCGCGATGTTGAGGTCGCGCTGGGTGTTTTCGATCACCTTGGCGGCTTCGGCGGTTTTGATGCTGGGGGCGCGGTGGATGCCGGCCTCGACCACGCGGCCGTAGACCTGGGCGACGACCTCGAGGGCCGCCGGGTCGGAGGCCGCGACCACTTTGGTGATGGTCTGGAGCCGGTGTTCCCGGTCGCCGGGGTTGATGCGCTCGGGGCTGTAGCCAACGGCGAAGTCGACGCCGAGGCTGAGGTTGCTTGCCGCCTCCAGGACCGGCACGCAGTCTTCCTCGGTCGCCCCCGGATAGACGGTCGATTCGTAGACGACGATGTCGCCCGGCTTCAGCACCGCCGCGACGGTGCGCGTCGCCGCCAGAACCGGCCCCAGATCGGGCAGCCGCGCGTCGTCCACCGGGGTGGGCACCGTGATGATGTAGAAATCCGCCTCGACCAGGGCCGCCGCATCGGTCGTGAGCTGCAGGTTGGCCTGCGCCAGAGCCTCTGGCTCGACCTCGCCCGTGCGGTCGAAACCTTGGGCCAGTTCGGCCACGCGCCGCGCATCGATGTCGAAGCCGATGACATGATCGAGGCGGGCGAAGGCGACGGCGACGGGCAGGCCGACATAGCCGAGCCCGATGACGGCCAGGCGCCGGCCAGGCACAGGCGGGCTCAAGGGGCCACGCCCCCGAAGGCGGCGGAACGCTCGTAAGGCAAGGGCGACATTCCCGTCGAAGCTGCGCTCGAGGCGGTTCTTCTACACACGCGCGACGCCGGCCTCCAAGCCTCTCATGCACGGGACGCGGGCACGGCTTTCACCACCGACACTGGTCGCACCCGACTTGACCCTCTAGGACAAGGAATACCGTAACGAGGGGAGGCCTTGATGGTCGAGCGGGCAAACGAAAGGGTGGCGTGGTTCAACGGCGAGTTCGTGCCGGAGCGGGAGGTCCGCATTCCGTTCCGCGATTCGAGCTGGCTTTACGGCGACGGTTGTTTCGACATGACGCGGACCTTCGGGCACCGCTTGTTCAAGGTGAAGGAGCACGTCGACCGGCTTTACCGTTCGCTCAAATATCTGCGCATCGACCCGGGCTTCGGGCCGGCGAAGATGTGCGACCTGACGGAGGAATTGTTCGAGCGCAACCGCCACCTGCTCGGGCCGGACGACGATTTCTGGGTGGGCCAGCGGATCAGCCGCGGCGTCAAGCAGGTGCCGGGCGACAACCTCGACCACCACGGCCCCAACGTCGTCTTGGAGTGCATGCCGTTGCCCCTGGTGCAGCGGGCCAAGCTGTTCAAGGAGGGCATTCGGGTGATGGTGCCCTCGCACCGCCGCGTGCCGCCGGATTCGCTCACCCCCCGCGCCAAGACGCACAACTACCTGAACCTGATCGTCGCCGATCACGAGGTGCAGAGCATCGACCCCGAGGCCTGGGCCGTCCTGCTCGACGTCAACGGCAACCTCGCCGAGGGCCTCGGCTCCAACATCTTCGTCGTCAAGGAGGGGGCGATCCGCACCCCGCGCGAGAAGTTCGTGCTGCCCGGCGTCAGCCGCCAGACCGCGATCGACCTCGCCCGCGACGAGGGCATCGAGCTGATCGAGACCGACATCGACCTCTACGACGCCTACAACGCCGACGAGGTGTTTCTCACCTCGACCTCGCTCTGCATCTGCCCGGTGGTCAAGGTCAACGGTGTCGCCATCGGCGAGGAAGGCCAAGTCTGGGGCCCGATCACCCAGCGCCTCGCCGACGCCTACAAGCGCTTCGTCGACCACGACTTCGTCGAGCAATATCTCAAGCGCTATGTCGACGGCATGGAAGCCCGCGCCTTTTGAAGCTCTCCCTGGGTTCTAGGGGGCCAAAAGCCCCCTAGTTCCTTTGGTTTTGACCCACGGGAGTGCCAGCCATGACCCTCCCCCGCCGCCGCTGGCTCGTGCTGGTCGTCATCCTGTTGGCGGCACCGTTCCTCGTGCTGCGCTACGCCCCGGTCCATCTGCCGGCACGGTCCGAGGCGGCCCCGCCCGTGCTGGCCGGTCCGCACGACGTGTTCGGCTATGCGACCTTGGCCAATCCGTGGGTGCGGTTTTGGGTGGTCGGGCGCCTGGTGCCAGGCGAGCCCGCAACGCTGGAGGGCTGGCGGCGCGAGGGGCGGGATTTGATCCCGGATGCGGAGGGGGTGACGGAGGGCGTGGTGTTTACCGTCGCGCCGGCCGGTTTGGTGCGGCTCGATCGGTTCGAGGAGACCGGTACGCGGTATCAGCGCTTTCGCGTGATCCTGGCCGATGGCCGCGACGCCTGGGTCTATCGCCTGGTCCCGTTGGCACCGCCGCTCGAGGAAGTGCCCTGATTTAGCGCGTTTTCCCGCAGGCTTGATCATCCCGCACCCCCGTCCGGCCACCCATGGCATGGTACCCTTGTGGCCGGCCGGGCGGGGGTGCGGGATGGGCGAAGCTCAACCTGACCAAAAACGCACTAAGCCGGACGCCCGACCGCGGCGGCGTCGGGTCGCCGGATGAGAAGCAACGAGCCGGCCATCACGCAACCGCACAGCAGCATGACGATCAGCATCGGGTAGGGCGTGCCGTTTTGGATCATGCCAACGACCTGGGCGATCACCGAGGCCAGGGCCATCTGCGTGAAGCCGGCCACGCCCGAGGCCGTCCCGGCGAGATTGGGGTTGACCGAAAGGGCACCCGCCTGGGCGTTGGGCATGGCGATGCCTTGGCCGTAGGCCACCACCATCATCGGTACGAACAAGGCGGCCGGGCTCCAATGCCCGGCCATCATGACGATCAGGGTCACCGCCACACCCACCATCACGAGCCCCGTGCCCCAAGCGATCATGCGGTCGATGCCGAACCAGGCGGAGAGGCGGGCCGCCGTCAGGTTGCCCATCATGAAGCCGAAGGCGTTGATGATGAACCAAAGCCCGTAGGCGGTCGCCGGCTGGTCCATCACCTTTTGCACGACGTAGGGCGCGCCCGCGAGAAAGGCGAAGAACGCGGCGAAGGAGCCGGCGCCGTGCAGGGTGTAGCCGATGAACTGCGGATGACGAATCAGTTGGCCGGCACCGGGGAGAAAGCCCTTCTGCACGGCGGTGGCGGTGGCGTCGGGCCGGGTCTCGGTGAGGTAGAGGTAGCTGACGGCGAACAGGAGCACGCCGGCCACGGCCGGGGCCAGGAAGTTCAGCCGCCAGGAGAAGAAGTCGACGAACACGCCGCCGAGTGCCGGCGAGACCATCGGCACGGCGACCATGCCGGTGGTGAGCCAGGCGATCATCTCGGCCGAGCGCGAACGGTCGAACAGGTCGCGGACGATGGTCCGGGTGAGGACGAGACCCGCCACGCCGCCGGCCGCCTGGATGAAGCGGCCGGCAATCAGCACCTCGATGGTCTGCGCAAAGGTGGCGATCAGGCTGCCGACGACGAACAGGACGATGGCCCAAAGCAACACCGGGCGGCGGCCGTGGCGGTCGGCCAAGGGACCGTAGGCGAGCGTGCCGAGCGCCATCGCCATGCCCGAGAGGCTGAACACCAGCTGGGCGGTGGCGACGTTGACGTCGTAGGCGAGCTGGATCGCGGGCAGCGCCGGCAGAAAGATCTGCATGGCGAACGGCCCCATCGCCGTGAGGGCCACCAACAGCAAAAGAAAGCCGAACGAGCGGCGCAGGTTCATCCACCGATCCGTTGTTTCGCCACCCTTGGCAGCACCAGCCCCCCTAGGGTCGTGCAGACATGCACGAAGTCAACGCCAGCGACCATGGAAGCCGCTATGCGCAAATGCCAAATTAGGGCTAGGAGGAGCCTGCACAGCCGAGAATGCCAGGGAGTTTCGAATGCGTGCTCGTGACATCATGACGACGGAGCTGGTTACCGTCGGTCCGACGACCCCGGTGAGCGCCGTGGCGCGCCTGTTGGTGGAGCGGCGGATCAGCGCCGTGCCGGTGGTCGACGACGGCAAGCTCGTCGGGATCGTCTCCGAAGGCGACCTCCTGCATCGCGAGGAGGCCGGCACCGAACCGAAGCCGACCTGGTGGAGCGAGCTGTTCCGCTCGACCGAGGACCGCGCCCAGGCCTATCTGAAGGCGCACGGCCAGCGCGCCGAGGACGTGATGAGCCGCGACCTCAAGACGGTCAGCCCCGACGCCGACGTCGCCGAGATCGCCACGCTGATGGAGAGAGCCCGCGTCAAGCGCGTGCCGGTGCTCGACCAGGGCCGGCTGATGGGCATCGTCAGCCGCTCGGACATGCTGCGCTTGGTGGTCAAGGCGGCGAACCACACCGCCGCCCCCGTCGCCGTCAGCGACCAGCAGATCACCGAGGCGGTGCTGAAGGAGGTCCAAACCGCGGGCCTCGCCACCACCACCACGCTCAACGTCATCGCCACCGATGGCACCGTCGGCCTTTGGGGCTTCGTTGCCAGCCAAACCGAACGCCAGGCGGTCGAAGTCGCCGCCGCCGGCACCCCCGGTGTCAAGGCCGTCGAAAATCATCTGACGGTCCGCCCGCCCTATCTCACCGGGGCGTACTGAGGCAGGCAGGAAGGTCGGGGGGCTTTTGGCCCTGAACGGCCGGGAACATTCCTGACAGTTTGGACCGGCAACATTCCTGAC
>RECO01000093.1 GCA_007694015.1 Geminicoccaceae bacterium | reverse complement strand
GGCTACTACACCACCCCGGACGGCCGCCTGTTGTCGATGCCGTTCAACAGCTCGACGCCCGTCGTCTACTACAACAAGGCGCATTTCGAGCAAGCCGGGCTCGACCCGGACGAGCCGCCCCGCACCTGGGCCCGGATGAGCGACGTCATCGACCAACTCCAGGCCGCGGGCGTCGCCTGCGGCATGACCACCGGTTGGCAGAGCTGGGTGCAGGTCGAGAACTTCTCCGCCTGGCACGACTTGCCGCTGGGCACGCTCGAGAACGGTTTCGCCGGTCTCGGCACCGAGCTCGTGTTCAACACCACGGCCGTGGTCGACCACATCGCCATGCTGGGTGAGTGGCAAAAGACGAAGAAGTTCGACTATGGCGGCCGCCGCTCCGATTCCGCGCCCAAGTTCTATTCGGGCGAGTGCACCTTCTACATGAACAGCTCGGCAGCATTGGCTGGCGTCAGCGCCAACACCGACTTCCCCTTCGGCATCACCATGCTGCCCTATCACGACCACATCGACGGCGCGCCGCAGAACTCGATCATCGGCGGCGCCACCTTGTGGGTGCTGCGCGGCAAGGACGACGCCAGCTACGCGGGTGTGGCCGCCTTCTTCAACTACCTGGCCGAGCCCGAGGTGCAGGCCGGGTGGCACCAGGAGACGGGTTACCTGCCGATCACCTACAGCGCCTGGGAGTTGAGCAAGGCGCAAGGCTTCTATGAGGCCAATCCCGGCACCGACGTCTCGATCCGGCAGATGACCCTGAACGAGCCGACGCCCAACTCGAAGGGGCTGCGCTTCGGCAGCTTCGTTCAGATCCGCGACGTCATCAACGAGGAGATGGAAGCGGTCTGGAGCGGCCAGAAGACGGCGCAGCAGGCCCTCGACGACGCGGTCGCACGCGGCAATGCGCTGCTGCGGCAGTTCGAACGCGACCACAGCAGCTGATCGGCTGGGGGCCGCACCCCAACGCGGCCCCCGATCCCGCATGCACAAGCGCGTCACCTTCGACCATCGTTTCCTGCCCTATCTGCTGGTGCTGCCACAGATGGCGATCACGCTGGTGTTCTTCATCTGGCCGGCGTCGCAGGCGCTTTGGACCTCGACCATGCGCGAGGACGCCTTCGGCCTGCGCCGCGAGTTCGTCGGCCTGGAGAACTTCGAGCGCTTGTTCGCCGACCCGCTCTACCTCGAGAGCTTCACCACCACCCTGATCTTCAGCGCGGCCGTCACCTTTTCGGTCCTGTTCTTCGGCCTGCTGCTCGCCGCCATGGCCGACCGCATCATCCGCGGCATCACCACCTATCGCACGCTGCTGATCTGGCCCTACGCCGTCGCCCCGGTGGTGGCCGGCGTGTTGTGGCTGTTCATGTTCAACCCCTCGGTCGGCATCATCGCCTATAGCCTCCGCGCCTTCGGCTTCGACTGGAACCACCACCTGAACGGTACCCACGCCCTGGTGCTGGTGATCGTCGCGGCCACCTGGAAGCAGGTGGCCTATGCCTTCCTGTTCTTCCTCGCCGCCATGCAGTCGATCCCGAAAAGCCTGATCGAGGCCGCCGCCATCGACGGTGCCGGCCCCTGGAAACGGTTTCGCACCATCATTTTTCCGCTGATCGCACCGACGAGCTTCTTCTTGCTGGTGGTCACGCTGGTCTATTCCTTCTTCGACACCTTCCCGATCATCGACGCCATCACCGCGGGCGGCCCGGCGCGCGCCACCGAAATCCTCGTCTACAAGGTCTACCGCGACGGTTTCATCGCTCTCGACCTCGGCTCTTCCGCTGCCCAGTCGGTGATCTTGATGGCGATCGTCATCGGCCTCACCGTCATCCAGTTCCGCTACATCGAGAACCAGGTGCAGTACCAGTGATCGAGAAGACCCGCTGGCTCGACCTGCTCTCGCACCTGATCGTCATCGGTGGCATTGCGCTCGTGGCTTTTCCGTTGTGGCTCGCCTTCGTTGCCTCCACCCACGGCCCTGGCGCGCTCTACCGCCCGCCCGTGCCGATGTGGCCGGGAGACCAGCTTTTGACCAACTACGCTGCGGTAATCGGCGAAGGCGTCGCCCGCGTCCGCAGCGCACCGGTCTCGACCATGTTGTTCAACTCCTTCGTCATGGCGATGGCGATCGCGATCGGCAAAATCGTCATTTCGTTGCTGTCGGCCTTCGCCATCGTCTATTTCCGATTTCCGTTCCGCATGCTTTGTTTTTGGACCATCTTCATCACCTTGATGCTGCCGGTCGAAGTGCGCATCCTGCCCACCTACCAGGTCGCCGCCGATTTGAACCTGTTGAACAGCTACACCGGTCTGGTGCTGCCGATCATCGCTTCGGCCACCGCCACCTTCCTGTTTCGGCAGTTTTTCTTGACAGTGCCGGACGAGCTGACCGAAGCCGCGCGTATCGACGGCGCTGGGCCGATGAAGTTCTTCTGGGACATTCTGCTGCCGCTATCGAAGGTGAACATCGCCGCCTTGTTCGTCATCATGTTCATCTACGGCTGGAACCAGTATCTCTGGCCGCTCTTGATCACCACGGGCGATTCGATGACCACCATCGTCATGGGCATCAAGCGCATGGTCCAGGTGCCGGACGGCCAGCCCCCCTGGCACGAGGTGATGGCCGTCACCATGCTCGCGTTGTTGCCGCCGGTCGTGGTGATCGTGTTGATGCAGCGCTGGTTCGTCAAAGGCTTGATCGAGACGGAGAAGTAATTTGGCGGTCGTGCACGTCGACAAGGTGGTGAAATCGTTCGGCCCGGTGGACGTCTTGAAGGGCGTCGACGTCACCATCGCCGACGGCGAGATGCTGGTGATTCTGGGCGCGTCGGGCTGCGGCAAGACCACGCTCTTGCGCCTGATCGCCGGCCTCGAAACGCTCAGCTCCGGCACCATCCGCATCGGCGAGCGGGTGGTGAACGACGTCGAGCCGAAGGACCGCGACATCGCCATGGTCTTTCAGAACTACGCGCTCTACCCGCACATGAAGGTCTACGACAACATGGCCTACGGCCTGCGCAATCGGGGCATGGCCAAGGCCGAGATCGATCGCCGGGTGAAGGCAGCGGCCCAGCTCCTCGGCCTCGGCCAGCTCTTGGAGCGCAAGCCCCGCCAGCTCTCGGGCGGCCAGCGCCAGCGGGTGGCCATGGGCCGTGCGATCGTCCGCGAGCCGGCCGTGTTCCTGTTCGACGAACCGCTGTCCAACCTCGATGCGGCCCTTCGCGCCCAGATGCGCGTCGAAATCCGCCAGTTGCAGAAGCGGCTCGCCACCACCGGCATCTTCGTCACCCACGACCAGGTCGAGGCCATGACCATGGCCGACCGCATCATGTTGATGAACGAGGGCCAGGTCGAACAGATCGGCCCGCCGATGGACCTCTACGCGCACCCCGAAAGCCGCTACGTTGCCACGTTCATCGGCTCGCCGCGGATGAACCTGCTCGACGGCCAGCTCGACACGGACGGCCTCACCTTCCAAGGCCAGGGCCTCACCCTCCGCCTGCCCCAGCCCCGCCCCGCCTGGGCCGGCCGCCCCCTCACCCTCGGCATCCGCCCGGAGCACGTCCACCCCGCCCAAGGCGAGGGCGAGGTCACCTTCCGCCTGCCCGTCCGCGTCGTCGAACGCCTCGGCGCCGACCAGATCGTGTTTGGCGATCTCGAAGGCGGCGGCACGTTTCTCGTCCGCCTGCCCGGCCACCTCACGATCGACGAAGGCCACGTGCTCCAGCTCGCCGCCGACCCGCAAAGCCTGCACCCCTTCGACGCCCAAAACGGCCGCCGCCTCGACGACTGGCGCCCGCGCCTGGCTGCCTGAGCGCGCCGCGATCATTCGGGCCAGAGCCTTTTTCGCGAGGCCCGTTGACGCGGTCGTCCGTCCGCCGGCGACGCCGACGAGCACGCCAAGAGCGACCGCTTCCGGCGGCGGCGTGGCTTCGACGATCTTCGCCATGCGGGCCAGGCGGGCTTCGATGACGAATCGATCTCGGTGTCGGTAACGTCACTTAGCGATTTGTCATAATACCCGTTATCCCCAGCCTAAGCCTTTGTTCGAGAAAAAAAGTGGGGTGCGACAGTTCGTTTTGTAGAATCGTTTTTTTTGGGCCGGTCCAAGGCTCAGCCGGGGCAGCAGGTGGGGGATCGACGATGTCCAAAAAGCGGCTGGCAGCGTAGCACGAAGAGGCCTGAAATCCTAGGACTGACGGATCAGGCAGGAAAGCAGCCGGCCGGGGTCAGCCGATCAGCCGGGCGGTGTGGCGGGCGATCATCGCCTCCTCGTTGGTATTGACCACCAACACGGGGCAGCACGCGTCCGCAGCACCGATCTCGGCGGCGTTGGCGGCATTGGCGTCCGGGTCCAGCCGGATGCCCAGGAAATCCAGGTCAGCGCAGGCAAGGGCGCGGACGCGGCGCGAGTTCTCGCCGATGCCGCCGGTGAAGACCACCCCGTCGATGCCACCCATCGCCGCTGCCAGACCGCCGAGTTCGCGGCGGATGCGGGCGCAGAAATACGCAATCGCGCCCAGCGCCTCCGGCGTGTCGCTCTCCTCCAGGGTCCGCATGTCGTTGCTGAGACCGGACAGCCCCTTCAGGCCGCTTTCCTTGTAGAGCACGTCCTGGATGGCCTTGGCGTCCAAACCTTCGGCCTGCAGCATGTAGAGGATGATGCCCGGATCGAGTTGGCCGCAGCGGGTCCCCATGGGCAGGCCGTCGAGCGCCGAAAAGCCGAGCGTCGAGGCGACGGGCTTGCCGCCATGGATGGCGCACATGCTCGCCCCATTGCCCAGATGCGCCACCACCAGGCGGCCCTGGAGCAGGGCCGGGCGCGTCGATGCCAGGGTGGAGACGACGTATTCGTAGGACAACCCGTGGAAACCGTAGCGCCGCACGCCGGCCTCGTAATAGCGGCGCGGCAACGCGTAGACGTCGTTGATCCAGGGGTGCGAGCGGTGAAACGCGGTGTCGAAGCAGGCCACCTGCCGGGCTCTGGGCAAGGCCGCACGCGCGGCATCGATGCCGGCCAGATTGTGCGGCTGATGCAGCGGGGCCAAGGGCACGTACTCACGCAAGGCGTCGATCTCCGCCGCCTCGACGATCAAGGGCTCGGAGAAGCGCGGCCCGCCGTGCACCACGCGATGCCCGACCGCCACGATGTCCACGGCCGGGAACTCCCGTTCGAGCAGCTCCCAAAGGGCAGCCAGCGCCGTCGCGTGGTCCTTGGGGCCCTCGCCCTCCGACCAGCGCCGATCGACGGGCGTTTCGCCCGTCTTTGTTTTGGCGACCAGCCGCGGCTTGGTCCCGAGCCCTTCAAGCTGTCCCGAAAGCAGCTCTTCGGGCTCGTTCCCCAAGGCGAGCAGGGCGAACTTCAAACTGGAGGAACCGGCGTTGAGGGTGAGGATATGCCCCATCAAGCGGCCTCCGCCGGGAGATCGAGCACCGGCGACTTGCCGTTCGCTTTCCAGGCGTCGAACAGCTGGGCCAAGGCGCAGGAGATGAGCCTCGCCTTCTCGTCGTCCGCACGGCTGGTGAGCATGACCGGCACACGGGCACCGAGCACGAGCCCAGCACTCTCGGCATGCGCCAGGAAACTCAATTCCTTGGCCACCATGTTGCCGGCTTCGAGATTGGGCGCCACCAGCACCTGGGCCTGGCCCGCCACCATCGACTTGATGCCCTTGGTCTTCGCGGCGTTCAAATCGATCGCGTTGTCCATGGCCAAGGGACCATCCACGATCCCGCCCTTGATCTGGCCGCGTTCGGCCATTTTCGACAGGACGGCCGCATCGATGGTCGAGGGGATCTTGGAGTTCACCGTCTCGACCGCGGACAGGACGCCCACCTTCGGCACGTCGATGCCCATCGCCCGCGCCATGTCGATGGCGTTCTGCACGATGTCCACCTTCGCATCGAGATCGGGGGCGATGTTGATGCCGGCGTCGGTCACCAAAAGCGGATGCGCGAGGCCCGGCACGTCCATCACGAAAACGTGGCTCAATCGGCGTGTCGTGCGCAGCCCGCCGTCCCGCTTGGTCACGTGGTGGAGCAAGGTATCGGTGTGGAGGTGCCCCTTCATCAAGGCGCCGACCCGCCCTTCGTGCACCAGGGCCACGGCGCGTGCGGCCGCGGTTTCGTGGTCGGCACAATCGATGATTTCGAGGCCGTCCAGCCTGGCGCCGATCTTCTGCGCCACCGCCAGGATCTTGGGTGTCGCACCAACCAGGATCGGCTGGATCAGCCCCCGGCGGTAGGCCAACAGGGCACCGCCCAGGGCCGCCTCCTCCTCCGGCACGACGACCGCCGTGGTGAGGCGTTCGACGCGATCGCACGCCTTCAACAGCCGTTCGAAGTGGACGTGGCGCTGGATCAACAACTCGGGGATCTGGTGATCGGGCAGGATGACCTTGCGTTCCGGCGTCAACACTTCGGCCATGCCGTCGGCGATGAGACGGCCGTCGCGCGTCTCGCACCGGCAGGCGAGCCGGACGATCCGATCGCCCAATTTGTCGATGACCTTGACGGTGGTGATCACCTCGTCGCCGACGCCGACACGATCGTGGAACCGCAAGTCCTGACCGCGATAGAGGGTGCCGACGCCGGGCATTACGTTGCCCAGCACGGCGGAAAACAACGAGCCGACCCACATGCTGGGCGCGACGGCCTCGGGTTTGCCGTCGCCGTCACCATCCAGTTCCGGGATGTGCATCGCGTTCAAGTTGCCGGAGGCATGGGCGAACACGATGAGGTCGTTGACGGTACAGATCCGCGTGATCGACGCCTTCTGGCCGATGGCGATCTCGTCGTAGAGAAAGTTGGTCTGGGTCATGGGATCGTCTCCGGTAGGCGGCATGCGCAGCGACGCTCCGCAAGCGAACCCGAGAACGGGCCGGCGGCTCGACGAAGCAGGTCATCGCCTTTGTTGCACCGCACACTTCCGACTGTGTAGCTGGCCAATAGGACGAACGGACGACACGACGTCGCAGGTCAGGGTCGGCAGTTCAACCGCCGACCAGCGGTACGGCGGGCAAAAAGCTCTCCACGAGCGAGCCGACCACCAAGTACCAGCCGTCGACCAGGACGAAGAAGATGAGCTTGAAGGGCAGGGCAATCATCACCGGCGGCAGCATCATCATGCCCATCGACATCAAGATCGACGCCACCACCATGTCGATGATGAGGAACGGCAGGTAGATCAAAAAACCGATCTCGAAGGCGCGGCGCAGTTCACTGATGATGAAGGCGGGCACGAGGACGCGAAGGGGGACGGCCTCGGGGCCTTCCATGACGTCCAGTGCGGCCATGTCGACGAACAGGGCGAGGTCCTTTTCGCGGACGTGTTCGAGCATGAATTGCCGGATCGGCTCGGCAGCCAGCGCCAAGCCCTCCATCTCTTCGACCTCTTCGTCGAGGAGTGGGCGAATACCCTGTTCGTAGGACTGCTCGAACACCGGCATCATGACGAACAGGGTCAAGAACAGCGCCAAGCTCACCAGGACCGAATTGGGCGGCGTCGTCTGCAGGCCCAAGGCCATCCGCAGGAACGCGAGCACCACGACGATGCGGGTGAACGAGGTCACCATGACCAGGATGCCCGGAGCGAGGCTCAAGACCGTGACCAGCACCATCATGCGGAAGATTTGGCCGGTGACGCTGCCGCCGTCGCTGCCGCCGAGTTCGATGCTCACCGACTGCGCCCAAGCGTCGGCACCGGTGAGGACGACGAGCAGGAGAGCGACGAGGATGGCAGCCAGGGTCCTCATACCGTTTCTCCCGAGGTGAGCGGCGGGGGGGGCAGGTCACGGGGCCTCGTGGCGACCACCAGGGTGCCTTGCGGCCCCAGCAACAAGAGATGCTCGTGGTCGCCATCGCCGATCCGCACCAGGCGGTGGCGCGCATCCAGGATCAGGCTCTCGATGACGCTGAGCCGCCCGACCACGGCACCGCCGGTACGCTGTCGGACCAGTCGCAAGGCCCAGGCAAAGACCAAGAGCAGCCCCAAGACCGCGATCAGCGCACCCGCGGCCTGCGCCAGTTGTTGGGCGTCCATCGCATTCACGACCCGGCTCCAGCGTCGCCGTAGCGCCGCGCCTCGCCATAGGCCTGCCCGGCGGCGCGACGCTCGGCAGCACCGAGCAAAGCGGCCTTCGTGGCGGCGTGATCCTCTTGGATGCGCGCGTGGAACGCCTCGACCTCCGACAGGACCTGGAGCAGGACCCGGCGGGCGTCGAGGTCGTCGGGGTGTTGGGTGATGACCGCGATGAGCCCGTCGAGTTGATCGGCGACAGCGCAGAGATTGCCCGCCCGATTGCCCTCGAGCGCAGCCGCCTCGCGCCGCAGCCCGGCACCGAGTGCCGTGGCGAGGCGGTTCAGGTCCTGGGTTGCGGGTGCATTCATGGCGAGACCTCGACCGAGCGTCAGATCCTTGGATGTCTGGCGACGGTTGTCTCGCGGCTTGGTTAATCGGTCGTTAAGCCCCTGGCACTTCGCACCCCCTCAGGCCGTCATGGTGGTCGCCCGGGCGTCGGGCGGCTCCAGCACGAAATAGGCCACCTTGCGGTAGCTGTCGGCGACTTGACGCTCGGCCGTGGCCGTGTTGGCTTCGCGTGGCGCTTCGGGCCACCAGGCCAGCATGCGTTGCTCGCGCCCGAGCGTTTCGCTTGGCGGCCCCATGAACGCCGCCGTCACGTGCTCGCCGACATCGCGGCCGCTGATCGCCTGGATGGCCAGGTTGATGGCGGCAAAGACCAGGCCCAGCGGTCCGCCGAACAGCAAACCGCCGAGCAATCGGGGAATGCCGCCGATCTGGTCGTCGGTCGCCTGGCGGTAGACCGAACTGACGACGGGCAAATGCTGCAGCGGGTTGACGATATCGAGCAGGTCGCTGAAGCCGAAGCCGTCGCCATCCCAAACGGTGGCGCCGCGCGGTGCCGGGGGTTCGGCGCGGGCGACCGGGAGCCGGAAGTCGCCGGCATAGTTCAGGGTGCCTTGCACGTTCATGGCCAGCACCGAGCAAGAGCTGGACCAAGGCCCGGCAACCGCCGATATCCAGAGCCTGCCGAGCGGCCGGCCCGGCAAAACTTGCCGAGAGGGGGGCAGCTTTGACCGAGCCGTTCGACGACGACGAGTTGGAGCGCTACGCGCGCCAGATCGTGCTGCCGGAGGTGGGCGGGCGCGGCCAGGATCGCTTGCGTGCGGCGCGCGCTCTGGTCGTGGGTGTCGGCGGGCTCGGCTGCCCTGCCGCGCTGTATTTGGCAGCCGCCGGTGTCGGCCAGCTGACCCTGATCGACGACGACCGGGTCGACCTTGGCAACCTGCATCGCCAGGTGCTGTTCCGCACGGGCGACATCGGCCGGCCCAAGGTCGAGGTCGCAGCGGCGGCGTTGCGCGAGCGCGACCCCCGCGTCCGCATCACGCCGCTGGCGGCACGCCTCGACGAGACGAACGCCCGAACTATCATCGCCGGGCACGACCTGGTCCTGGACGGGTCCGACAACTTCGCCACGCGGGCGCTGGTCGCGGCCGCGGCCGCCGCGGCAAAGGTGCCGCTGATCAGCGGCTCCGTGCAGGGTTTTGCCGGGCAGTTGACCCTGCTCGCGCCCTTCGCCGACCCGACGAGCCCCTGTTTTCGGTGCCTCTTTCCGGCGGACCCGGCCGCGAATGCCTTGCCGAGCTGTGCCGTCGCCGGTGTGGTCGGCCCGATCGCGGGTTGGGTCGGCACGATGATGGCGAGCGAGGCGGTCAAGTGGGTCCTGGGTGTCGGCCAGCCGACCGTGGGGCGGATGTTGTTGATCGACGGGCTCGAGGCTCGGGTCGAGGAGATCCGGGTCGGCCGGCGACGGACCTGCGGTACGGCTTGCCGGCACCGCGTGGGCCGAGCGGCTGCCGCTTGAATGCGACTTGAACCTCGACGCTTGCGAGGATGCTGCGCGCGCTTTATTGGGGCGCCGTGTTGCCCGTAGGCCGTTCGTGGAGGGAGCGAAGTTGGTCAAGCAGGACGTGGACGACTACCGGCCTTCGGACGACGAGCCCTACATGAACGAGCAGCAATTGGCGTATTTCAAGCGCAAGCTGATCGATTGGCGCAACGAGATCGTCCGCAGCTCCGGCATGACCCTGCAGGAACTCAAGGACGAGGATACCCGCCTGGCGGACAGCAGCGATTGGGCGTCGGCCGAAGTGCAGCGCAATTTCAGCCTGCGCACCCGCGACCGCGAACGCAAGCTCCTGGCCAAGATCGAACAGGCGCTGCACCGGATCGACGACGGCTCCTACGGCTATTGCGAGGAAACGGGAGAGCCGATCGGCCTCAACCGTCTGGACGCGCGTCCCATCGCCACGCTCTGCATCGAGGCCCAAGAACGGCACGAGCGGCGGGAAAAGGTTCACCGCGACGGCTGACCGGCAGCTTTTGCCGGGTTGGGCCCGCCGACCGGCAGGCTTTGCCCGCGCGTCCGGTGCGGGAAGCGGCCCCTAACACCGGAACCGGGCCGAATTCCGGCGTTGGCACGGGAATTGGGAAGACGGCAGCGCCATGCTGCAGCTTCTCACCCTCCTGGGCTCGACGCCCACCCCGACCGCCCCCGGCGCCGGCCTGCCCGGGTTCGGGCTCCAGACCGCGTTCGGCGCGCTGTTGCAACCGGCTCTTGCCGGGCCGGAGCAAGCGGGTGCTTTGCCCGCAACACCGACGGCACCGAGCGCGGCCACCATCAGCGACATCGAAGGGCTGCTGGCCCGCCTCGATGCGCCGGGATCGGCGATCGCCAACCTCGTGCGGACGGACGACCGGTCTGGCCTTCCCGAGCTTGTCGAGCTTGCCGCCTTCGGCTGGCCGACATCGCCGGATGCGCCGCTACCAAACGGCACCGGTGCGATGCTCCAGGGCAACGTCGCTCATCAGGCCGCGACGACGCCGCCGACCGACGAGGCACCAACCCCGGCCTCGGTCACGCCCGCGCCCTTGACGGTGCCCCCGGTCGCCGCCGCGGCGACCACGCCGCTCGACGCTACGCGGTTGGCCGGTGAGCGCGGCGCCACCACGCCGCCGCTCCCGGCCGCTACAAGCGTCCCCGCAGCGCCCGTGCCGAGCAGCCCTGAGCGGGCCATGGCCAGCCAAGGAGCGGCCACGGCAACCGCACCGACGCTGCCGCCGAACCCGGCGCTCGCTTCGACCTCACCGCCCGAGGACGCCGCCGTTCGAACAGCGCCGGCGCCATCATCCCAAGGTGATGTGCCCAGCGGCGCGAAGGCCGGCGATGCGGCTGGACTCGTTGCCGCGATGAAAATGACGGCGACGACGGCACCCACGCGGTCGAAGCTGGCAACGCCGTCCGCCAAGAGTAGCGGTGGCCGTGAACCGGCGGCCGTCGCGCCGCCGCTCGGCGCCGACAAGAATTTCGGGTCCGAGCCAGCACCGGTGCAGCCGACTGCCGCCCCGAAGGCAGCGGCGCCGGCTGCCCTCGGCACGGCCGGGACCCAACCCGCCGAAACGCTGTTGGCCGCGTCATCCCCCGCAGCGCCCGCACCCGCAGCGCCACTGCTGCAGCCGACCGGACCGGTTCAGCCGCAGCCACCGACGCCCATGCCGCCATCCGGCACGCCCCCGGCACTGCCGGTGACGTCGACCTTGGACGACGTCGCGGTCCACGTGGCGCGAGCCGCCCACAACCGGCAACCGACCACGATCCACGTCCAGCTGCAGCCGGCTTCACTGGGTCGTTTGGAGATCACCTTGAACTTCGAAGGCGACGATGCGGTTCGCGTGGTGGTCCGCGCCGAACGGGCCGAGACCGTCGAGCAATTGGCGCGACACGGCCACCAGCTGGAGCGGGCTCTGCAGCAGAGCGGGCTCGACATCGGCCGCGACGGCATTCGCTTCGACCTCGACGCCCGCGGCCAGGACGGCTCGTCCCAGCAGCGCCGCTGGGCCGGCTTCGAACGCGAGTCGACACATCGGCCGGAGAATGCGGCGGATATGCCCGACCACGCCGGCCCTACCCGCGACCCCCACCGTCTACTCGACCTCGACGCCTGAGCGCTGGAGCCTGACATGAGCCTCGATGCCATCGCCGCCGCCAACGCCGCCTCGGGGGCGAGCAAGGCCCCCAATCAAAAGCAATCCCTGGCCGAGCAGTTCGACGGCTTCCTCGTGCTGCTCACCACGCAGTTGAAGAATCAGGACCCGCTGTCGCCGATGGACGCCAACGAGTTCACCTCGCAGCTGGTGCAGTTCACCGGCGTCGAGCAGAGCGTCAACATCAACCAGAAGCTCGACAGGATGCTGGCGCTGATGGGCGCCGATCGGCTCGGTCCCGGCACCGCCTATCTCGGCAAGGAAGTCGAAGCCATTGGCGACAAGGTGGTGCTCGGCGA
>RECO01000001.1 GCA_007694015.1 Geminicoccaceae bacterium | reverse complement strand
ACATTGGGGCCGGGCAGGACGATGCCATACATGATCGGGCGGCGCTGGTCGGTCAGATACTTGAGCTGCACCTTGCGCCATCCATCGGGAAGGCAGGACCAGTCGGGGCTGTGAGGAAAGACGGCATGGTTCAGCGTGGCGCGCCAACGCTCGTCTGCCATCGCCAGAAACCGCTGCTTCTTCTCGATCAGCGCGTCGATCCGGGCGGTCTCGCGGTCGAGGAAGGCGGCGATCCGTTTCTGGGTGGGTAGGTCGGGGAGCGATACCTCCATCGCCAGAAGGTTGTCTGGGTATAGGCGGAGCCGGGACTCGATGATTCCTTTAGAGCGAGCACGAAACGCGGCGCGCATATCCTGTGACCGCGTCTTGTGGTGCAAGAAACGCTGATCCACGACGCGATCATCTACCTCGAAAACCGAATAAGCTGGACTCACGATCCCATCGTGATCGGAGACCCCATATGCCCCCTTCCACGCAAGCATGTAGTTCATCACAAGATCGCCCCGCTGGACAACGCGATATCCCACAAGGCTCTCCGCCCGGCTCTCATGCTCCTCGGTCTCAAATGCTTCGGATCGCGGCTTCACGCCGTAATACTCCGAAACAGAAAGCAGATCTTCCGCGCCGTCCTTCGAAAACTCGTTACGTTCTCGAAGGAAATGCTTGAAGCGGTGTCGCCTCACTCCACCACCTCCTTCAGCAACCCGGCGATCTCGGCCTCCAGCGCCTTCAGCTCGGCGTCGATCTCCTCCAGCGGGCGGGGCGGGACGTAGCGATAGAAGTAGCGGTTGAAGTTGATCTCGTAGCCCACCCGGCCCACGCCGCCGTCGCGGGCGTCGCGGTGGCTCTCGTCCACCCAGGCGTCGGGCACGAAGGGCGCGACCTCGCGGGCGACATAGGCGCGCCAGTCCTCGGCCAGCGGCACCAGCTCGTGGTCGCGCAGGTCGGGGTCGGGCTCGGGGTTGCCGGCGGCGTCGCGGCAGACCTCCGCCGCCTCGTCGCGCGCGCCGAAGGCCGCAACGATCCCCTTGCGCAGCGGCGCCGCCACCTTCACCCCGCGCGCCCGCAGCGCAGCATCGAGATCGGCGAGGAACCCGTCGCGGTCCATCCAGCGCCGCCCCGTGGGCAGCCCCACCAGCAGCACCTCCAGCAGGGCGGTGCGGTCGGCATCGTCCAGCTTCTCGAAGGGTTTCGAGGCGGTCAGCGCCTCCAGCCCCTCCTTCGTCACGGCGAAGGCCAGCCGCAACGGCCGCTCCACCCGGATCTCGCGATAGCCGAAATCGGTGGTGGCGAAGATCTTCGAGACGTCGTCATAGCCGGCGGCGCCGTTGAGCGCCTCGTGATGGATGCGCACGATCTCGGCGCGGGCGTCGTCGGGCACCTCGCGCCGTTTCGAGCCCAGCGACTTGCGCATGGAGCGCCAGAACCGCTCGCCGCTGGCGTCGATCAGCTGCACCCGGCCGCGCCGGTCGGGCGGCTTGCGGTTGGTCAGGATCCACACATAGGTCTGGATGCCGGTGTTGTAGAAGAGGTCGGTGGGCAGGGCGATGATCGCCTCCACCCAGTCGTTTTCCAGCATCCAGCGGCGGATCTCGCTCTCGCCCGAGCCGGCGCCGCCGGTGAAGAGGGGCGAGCCGTTCATCACGATGCCGATGCGCGAGCCCTGCTCGTCGTCGCGCATCTTGGAGATCATGTGCATCAGGAACAGGAGCTGCCCGTCCGACACCCGCGGCAGCCCGGCGCCGAAGCGGCCGGCCATGCCCTCGCCTTCGGCCTCGGCGCGGATGGTGTCGGCGTATTTCTTCCAGTCGACGCCATAGGGCGGGTTCGACAGCATGTAGTGGAAGGTCTCGCCCCGGTGGCCGTCCTCGGTGAGGGTGTTGCCGAAGACGATGCGCGAGGGGTCGTGGCCGGTGATCAGCATGTCGGACTTGCAGATCGCGAAGGACTCGGGGTTCAGCTCCTGGCCGAAGAGGTCGACCCGCAGGGCGGGGTTCATGGCGCGCATGGACTGTTCGGCGATGGCCAGCATGCCGCCGGTGCCGCAGGCCGGGTCGTAGACGCGCCGGATGATGCCGCGGCCCGAAAGCGCGTCGCGGTCATGGGCGATCAGCAGGTCGACCACCAGGCGCACCACCTCGCGCGGGGTGAAGTGTTCGCCGGCGGTTTCGTTGGAGATTTCCGAGAAGCGGCGGATCAGCTCCTCGAACAGATAGCCCATCTCGAGGTTGGAGATGGTGTCGGGGTGGAGGTCGGCCTGGGCGAGGCGCTCGAACACGGGCCAGAGGCTCTTCGCCTCGTCGAGCTTCTTCAGCACCTCGGTGAAGCCGAACTTCTCGATGAAGATGTCCTGCACGTTGGGGCTGAAGCCCATGAGGTAGTCGACCAGGTTGCGGCGGAGCTGCTTGGGGTCCTGCGCGCGGAGGCTGGCGAAGGTGAAGGAGCTGGTGTTGTAGAGCCGCCCGCCGGCCTGCGCGGCATCGGCGAGGATCATGAAGCGTGC
>RECO01000150.1 GCA_007694015.1 Geminicoccaceae bacterium | reverse complement strand
GCCGAGTGGGCGTTATTCCGCGCGAACGGCAGTCCGGTGGTGGGCAGCGGTCCGAGGCGCTATGATGAAGGCAGACGACCGGTGGAGAGCGCGACCGATGGCAGCAACGCTCGAACGGCCCTTGGCACCCGCTCGCAGGCGGCTGGACGTCGATGCCTATTATCGGATGGCCGAGGCCGGAATCTTGGCGCCGGACGACCGCGTGGAGCTCATCGAGGGAGACGTGATCGACATGGTCCCGATCGGCAGCGAGCATGCCGGCCAGACCATGCGCCTCGTTCGGGTGTTCGCGGGCGCGGTGGCACGCGAGCAGGTGCTGTTGAGCGTCCAGGGCCCGTTGCGACTCGATGCGATTAACGAGCCGCAGCCGGACCTGGCTTTGCTGCGGCCACGGGCGGACAGCTATCGGCGGTCGCATCCGAGCGCCGTGGACGTCCTGCTGGTGATCGAGATTGCCGGCAGCTCGCTCGACTACGACCGTGGCGTCAAGCGTGATCTCTACGCCCGCCACTTGGTGCCGGAATACTGGATCGTCGATCTGGTCGGGCGGGCGATCGAGGTGTTCCGCGCGCCGACGTCTGGCGGCTACACGGAGACGTTGCGAGTGGCGGGCGGCCGGCTGCGGCCGGTGTTGGTTGCGGACACCGAGCTGGACGTTGGCGAGCTGTTCGGGCTGCATGGCGACTGAGGTCGGCGTCCTCGGCCTTGCGCTCAGCGATCAAAGATTGGTCATAAGGTTCCTTCCTGCATCCTTTCCGACCCACCGCTGCAGCTTTCCGCCGCCGCCGCGGCGCGGCTCGGAAGAGACGGCGGGGAGAGCTTCGCCAGCCGCCGATGTTGCTCTTTTGTTCGCGGCGAGCGAAGCTCCCTACATGCCCACGGATCCGCTCGACCCCAGCTTCGACATCAAGGGTGCCGACTACGGCCAGCTGTTCGACCTCGAAGCCGACCCCGGCGAGGTGCGAAACCTCTGGGACGACCCGGCGCACGGCAGCGTTCGCGACGATCTGCTCGCCGTCCTGCGCGACTGGCTGATCGAGAGCAACTACCGGACGCGCGACTGGATGGCGGAGGAACGCTGAACGAGACCCCCAGGGCGCCCACCTCCCCGCGCAGATGGGTTCCGCCTCGGCGATCGTGCAACCAACCGGTCAGCAGGAGTTCTTGCATCGACTATAATCCGGACTAAATTTAGTTCGTCGTGCAGGAGGACATCATGGGACTCGGGACGCAGATCAGGTCGATCAGCACGGTGAAGGCGACCGCAGCGGAGATCGTGCGCGAACTCGCCGAGGGCGGCGAGCCCGTGATCATCACCGTCAACGGCGAGGCCAAGGCCGTCATTCAATCGATGACGGACTACGAGCGGGACCAAGAAACGCTGGCGCTCTTGAAGCTGTTGGCCATGTCGGAGGCCGACAGCAAGGCGGGCCGGGTGGTGGATGCCGAGCAGGCGTTCGACGACGTGTTGCGCGATCTGGAGCACCATTCGGATCGATGAAAGTCGTTTTGTCGGCTGGCGCGCGGCGTGATCTCGACGAAATCGGTATCGAACTGCGCAGGCGTGCCGGCACGGACATCGCCGTCCGGGTCATCGGCGAGCTACGCGAGCGAACTCGGAACCTCGCGAGCTTCCCCGAGCGGGGCAATGTCCCGCCCGAGCTGGAGGCGGTGAGCGGTCTCGACTATCGCGAACTCCACCACGCCCCCTACCGCATCATCTATCGCCTCGTCGCCGACACGGTCGAGATCGCCCTCGTCGCCGACGGCCGCCGGGATTTTCGCAAGCTTCTCGCGATGCGCTTACTGCGGCCATAGCCGTCTTTCGGTGACGGGGCAGGCAGCGGCCGGGCGACGAGATGTTGCCAATTCGTTCTGATCTGGCGATGCTCGCTCCATGCCCACCGACCCGGACGACCCCAGCTTCGACGTCGCCTTCGCCCTCAGCCGGCAGCGCAAGCGGCTGCGCCGCATCCCCGACCACGACGGGATCGAATGGTTACGGCCGGTCGCCCGTGCGGTCCTGGCTCAGCTGAGCCTGGCCGGCTGGGAGGTTCGCCGACGGCAGCGAGAACGGCGGGTGCACAGCATTGGCCCACCCATCGGCCCATCCATCGCTCCGCCGCGGTCGACCGGGAACCCGGGCCGTGGCCGAGCGGACACGGGCCGCGACGACGAGGAGCAAAGCTGAAAGGACCGCGGCGACGGCGTCCGGGAGGGACCTCCTTCACGGTTCGTGCCGTGAGTCTGGCGAGCCTTCCCGGCGTCAGGATCCGAATAGCGTTTCGGCGGTGACCGAGACCGACGGCACCAGTCCCGGCTGGACCGCGCCTCGGTCACGCCACTCCTCGAGGGCATAGGCCCCCTGCCGCGGCTCGCGGTAGACCTCGATCGCCGCGGCGACCAAATCCACGATCCAGACCTCGGGGATCGCGTGGCGGGCGTAGAGCGGCAGCTTGGTAGTGCGATCGAAGTGCAGCGAGCTGGCCGCCACCTCGACCACCAGCAGCACGTCCTCGGGGCCCGGGTGGGCCGTCCCGTAGTCGTCCGCGCGCGGGCGCAGGAGCATGACGTCGGGCTGCGGCTCGTCGTGCCGACCGAGCCGCAACGGCGACTGGACGCTCAACACGGCGGTGCCGACGCTGGTAGCTGGTGCGAAGGCGCGGATCAGTCGGTTGATGCAGCCGGCGTGTGCGCTGCCGATCGGCGACATGTCGATGATCTCCCCGTCGATCAGCTCGACATGGTCGTCGGCCGCCAGGATCCCGGCCTCGGCCATCCGGTAGTAGCTCGCGACGTCGATCCGCCTGCGTGTCGGCGGCCGCTCCAGTTCTGCCAAGTCGGACATCCGCCTGCCCTTTCCTTGTCCTCGGCCCCTGCCCATGGCTTGGATCACGGGACGAGCCTATCAGCTTCGATGCGCCGCTGCCACTTACGCGCCTGGGCGGCCGGCAATGACGAGGTGCGCGCGACGCCGGCGGTTCGAGGCGGTGGCAGGACGGGAGTGGTGGAGGTCCGCAGCGACCGCCGGCCGGGTGGTTTCACAGTTCCGTGCGGGAGTTTGTCAAGCCCCACGGAAGGGCGGATTGCTGCAAATGTTCCTGTTTCAGCCCCCGGTGCCAGCGCCGGGGGCTGAACCGTGAACATCCGGAGCCTGACGCCCGTGACCGCGCGCGTTGCAGCGCCTCACGAGGCGTCGTCGTTCCGCACGACCAGACGGGGCCGCCGGCGGCCGCGGATCTCCGCAAGGACCTCGGCCAGGTCTTGCTGGACGCGCTGCACCTCGACGTCGATCTCGTCGAGGAGGTCCATGACCGTCTCGTTCGCCCGAACCTCTCGCACCACCGCCGCGTCGATGGCGGCCAACGCCCGCCGCAAGGTGGCCAGACGCGTCAGGATCAGCTTCAGCTCCAGCGTCTTTTGCTCTGCACGCCCGGCGGCAACGTGGTTCTGCCTCACCACGGCTGGAGGTGCCCGTTCCGGCTGGTCCGCGCCTTGCTCCGGCGCCGCGGCGGCCGGTGGTTCGATCGCCGCATCCTGCCGTTGCGGCGGCGCGCCGGTGACGCCCGGCACGCTCGGGTCCTGGTTGCGCGTTCCGATCGCCCGCAACTCGGCTCGGCTGAACTCACGCCCCCGTGCGATCTCCTCCACGACCCGGGTTCGTTCGGCCTCCGGCAACTTGACGAGCGCGAACAGGCTCGAGACGGGCACGCGGCGCATGGCCAGGATGGCGCGGGTGTCGTCGGGCAGTTGCGCGACGCGCTCGATCCGTTCGACGTAGCGTTCGTCCTTGCCGATCGCCCGGGCCGTTTGCGCCGCCGTCAGCTCCATGTCCCGCCGCATTCGGGCGATGCCCTCGGCGATCTCGATTCCGCTCAGATCCGCCTGGATGAAGTTCAAGACGAGGTTGAGACCGCGCCAATCGCCTTTCACGATGCGCGCCTTCACCGGTTGTCCGAGCAGGCGGCAAGCGGCCACCCGGCGGTGGCCATGGACGATGTCGTAGGTTGGCACCCGGCCACGCTTGTACTCCGGGCGCCGGCAGACGGTGATCGGCTCGACCTGTCCCCGGTCCTTGATCGATCTGGCGAGGGCGACGACCCCCTCCTGGTCGATCTCGCGGCGCACCCGGTCCGGTGCGTCGAACAGCCGATCGGTGTCGATGCAGATGATGAACCCCTTGGTGCCTTGCAGCCGCTGCTCGGGGTCGGGGTGCAGGTCGCGGAACACCTGCTTCCAGAAACGGTCGTTCATTTGCTGGGGCGTTTCCGGCATCGTGGGCTCCGTGGTTGGGCGCTGGCCCCCCTCTCTCTCCAACAATGCGCGTTCTGTCCTTTGCGCAAGCGGGCCTCGCGGCGTGTGTTCGCCGTGTCCTTCCTGCGAACCCCTCTCCCGGACCCGCGTTTGTGCGCACGACGATGGTGTCTCGTCGCGGCAGGCTGCGGCCTACCCTGTCGTGGCTGCGGAGACTGCCGATGCCCCTGGCCTCACCACTTTTGACCGACGAGCAACGCGAAGCGGTTCGCCACGGTGGCGGTCCGGCGCTCGTGATCGGCGGTCCCGGCTCCGGCAAGACGCGCACGACCGTCGCCCGCTATCAGCACGTCGTTCGAGAGTTGGGCCTGCCGCCCGCCGGGGTGGTCTGCACCACGCCCGATCGCCGCGCGGCCGAGCGTTTGCGCGCGTACCTGGCCACGGGCGAGTCGAGCGCCGAGGTGCGGCCGGTGGAAACTTGCCAGAGCCTGGCCGAGCGCTTTCTCGTCGAGATCCGCACCGCCCGCGGCGAAGCCGCCGATCTGCACATCGTCGATGGCCGGCGCCGCCAGGCGGTGCTGCGGCTCCTGCAGATCGACTGGCGCCATGGGGACGCCTTGGACGTGCTCGAGGTCATTCGCCGGCGCAAGGCGGAGCTCCTCGCGCCGAGCGACTGGCTGGAGATCCTGCGCCGCCGCGACCGCTCGCTCAGTGGCGGCGTGGCGAAGCGGTGGTTCGAGGCCTGCGACGTGTATTTCCGTTACCAGGAGTATTTGACGGCGCACGCTCTGTTGGATCGGGAGGACGTGCTGCTGCAGGTCGTGGCCCTCCTTCGCCAGGCACGCAGCCGGAGTCTGTGGGATCGCGACCTCACCCACGTCATCGTCGACGATGCCCAGCACGCGTCCCTGGCCGAGCTGACGTTCCTCCAGCTCCTGGTCGGCTCCAGCGGTGTGCTTTGGGTCGCGGCGGACGACGATCAGCGGCTGGAAGAAGGGGCTTGGCAACCGACGGCGCATCTGCGGGAGGTCCTGCCCGCGTTGCGGTGCTATCGCCTGACGACGGGGCACCGCGGCGCGACCCAGGTGGTGGAGCCGGCACTGCGCCTGATCCGCCTCAACACCCACCGCACCGACAAGCCCCTTCGGCCGACGCGCCTGCACGGCAAACCGCCGGCCGTCATCACCTTTCCCGACGCGGTCGACGAGGCCGCCTGGGTCGTCCAGTACCTGCTCGATGCGCACCGCGAGGGCGTCGCCTACCGCCACCTCGCCGTCCTGGCGCGGCTGCCCGAGCCCTTGACCGCACTCCACGAGACCCTGGCCACCGCCATTCCGGTCGATCGGATCGACGTGCCGGACGCCTGGACGCACCCCATCGGGGCCGCCTATGCCGCCTTCGTGCAGATCGCCCTCGACGTCGATGCCGGCGACGCCATGACCCGCGTGCGGCTGTCGCCGGCGGCGCGGCAGCGCTGCCGCAAGGCGGCGCTGGAAGCCCGCGGGCAGCCCTTCGCGCAGATCCGGATCGCCGCCCGCAACCACGCCGCAGGCGGCCTCGAGGCCGGCGAACTGACCGCCAGCCTGGCCAACGAGTTGCACCTCCTGGAGGTGGTGCACGGCGCGGCCCGCAGCTTCACCGACGGCACGGCGTTCTTGCAGCATGTCCAGGAGCGCCATCAAGGTCCGTGCGGCGGCGAGGCGGGGATTACCCTCGCCACCTTCGCCGGTGCGGCCGGCCGCGAATGGCCCGTGGTCGTGATCATCGCCATGGAAGACGGGCAGGTGCCCTACCATCGCGGCGGCGATCTGGAAGCGGAACGCCGGCAGCTGTTCCTGGGGCTCACCCGCTCGCGCCAGGTGCTCAACCTGTCGCTGGCGCGTCGCCGCGGCGGGCTGGCGCGAAGCCCGTCCAGCTTCTTCTTCGACCTCGGCGCCAGTGTCCGCCGCGTGCAGCCGGACGAAGGCGCCTAGCCGTCGATGCGGAACGCCGGCATCCGCCACGGATCGGTGCCCCCATCGATCGTCAGGCCGGCGCCGATCGTCTCCACCAGGCTGCCGATCGTCGAGCCGACCGCCAGCCGCCAGCCGCTGCCGAGCGAGACCTCCAACAGACGGTGCTCGCCCGCGCTGGCACCGGCCAGACGTGCCGCGGTGGCGATGGCCTCCCGGTGCCCGCCGAGCGCGTCGACCAGGCCGAGGTCGAAGGCTTGGCGCCCGGTCCAGATCCGTCCCTGCGCCGCCGCTTCCACCGTTGCGGCGTCGAGGCCGCGACCACGGGCGACGTCCGCAACGAAGCGGTCGTAGAGGTCGTCCAGGATGCGGTCGCGCTTGGCGGCGGCGCTCGGGCCGAGCGGCTGGTAGAGCGACCACATGTCGGCATCCGGCGCGGTTTTCACCGACTGCGCATGGACGCCGATCCGCGCCAGGGCGCCATCGACGGCAAGCCTGCCGCCGAGCACGCCGATCGAGCCGGTGATGGTCGCGGGCAAGGCGTAGATGCGGTCGGCGTCCATCGCCAGCCAATAGCCAGCGGAGGCGGCGACGCTGCCCATGCTCACCACCACCGGCACACCAGCCTCGCGGGCGACCTCCAGCGCCCGGCGGATGGTCTCCGACGCCACCGGCGAGCCGCCGGGGCTGGCGATGCGCACGACCAGGGCATCGACCCGATCCACTTCGACCGCACGGACGATCGCCGCGGCGATGCGCTCCGCCGGTATCCGCGACGAACGGCTCGCGAGATCGAAACCCTGCTGCGGGCCGCGGCCGATCGGACCGCTGATCCGCACGTAGCCGACCACCGGCGCGTCGCTGCCGCGGGCCTCGCGGGCCCGCGCCCGTCGGCGGCTCTCCGTGTAGTGTGCGAGGGCGACCATGCGCTCCTCGCCGGCGAGAGCGTGGAACTCGTCGAGATATCCCAGCCGGTCGACCAGCCCCGCTTCGAGCGCTTCGCGGTCGAGCAGGGGTGCGCTCTCGACCACCGCGCGGAACCGACCGCGCGGCAGGGCCCGGTGACGCTCGACCAAGTCCGCGATCTGGTCGTCGAGGTCGTGGAGCACGCTTTCGGTGGCACGCCGGTGCGCACTGGTGAAGCCCTGCTCCAGCAGGCGGTTCATCGCCGTCTTGAAGTCACCCCGCAACCCGACCTCGACGTCGACGCCGAGCCGGCTCAGCAAGTCCCCGAAGAACAGCTCCTCGGCGATCAGCCCGGTCGTGGCTACCATCCCGTTCGGTTGCAGCCAGACCTCGCCGAAGGGGACCGCGGCGGCATAGGCCTGGGTACCGGGCGACATCTCGCCGAAGCTGTCGGCCCAGACGACCACGCGCTTGCCGGCCGCGCGCAGCTCCTTCAGAGCCCCCTCCAGCTCCTGCACGATGGCCAAAGGCTGTGCGCGGTCGCCGACGACCACCGTGAGCCCGGCGACGCGCGGATCGGCGGCCGCATCGTGCAGCGCCGCCACCACGTCCTCGATCGCCAGATTTCGCTGCGGCACCGCCAGGTCGAACAGGCCGACGGCTCTGCCGCTCTCGATCAGCGGCTGGCGCAGGTCCATCTGGAGGAAGAAGGTGTCCGGCAGCTGCCAGCTGCGCCAGTTCTGCAGCATGAAGGCGCCGATGGCGAGGATCACCACCAGCATGAACAAGGCGCGGATCAGCTCGAACAGGCCGGTGATGCCGCGGCCCAAGGTGCTGCCGGCCCGGCGCATCGCATTCAGGGTCGAGAGAGGCATGGCTTGGCTCCTTCGGGTGTTCGTCCCCGAAGCCTAGGTGCCTCCCCCGCGTCGATCCTTTGCGGAAGCCGCGTTCGCGGCGGCGTTTGCGCGAGACTTCCCGGTTGGTGGCCGGGCCCGGCAGGAAGCGCATCGGGATGCATCTCACCGTCTCCTTCACGCGACGGTCGTGACGGTCTTCACCTGCAGATACCGCCCGCATTGCGGGTCGACCCGGACCTCCAGGTCGCCGGGCCGACCGTGGACCTCCTCGTAGCGGGTCTTCTCCACCCGCAGCAGCGTGGCGCGGGGATAGCGGTGCACGATCACGCCGACGTCCGGCTTGTTCTTCCACGCCGCAGCCCCCGACACGTCGTAGAGGCCGGGGACCGGGAACTCCCCGGTGTCGGGGTTGGCGTCCTGCTTGCGCGGATGGGCGGCGACGATGACGAGCACGTCCAACTCACGGGCGAGCACCCGGATCCGCCGCAGGGCCTCGTTCACGTACTCGTCGCCGAGTTCGTAGGCCGCGCGGCGGTGGACCAGCTCGTTCCAGGGGTCGAGCACGATCGCCTTGGCGCCGAAGCGGACGGCGGCGGTCTCGGCCATGTCCAGGAACCAGGCGATGTCCGGGGTGTCGTCGAGCCCGGCGACCATCCAGCAGAAGGCCTCGCGCATCCAGGCTTCGCCGGCCGCCATCTGCGCCTCGCTCAGCCGGTCGTGCGGCAGCTGGGCATGCAGCCGCAACAGGGCCCGCCGATGATCGAGCCAAGGGTGTTGCTCCGGCGAGCAGAAGCAACTGCGCCAGCCGTGGCGGCGGTGCATCGCAGCCAGCAGGTTGTTCAGGAACAGGGTCTTGCCGTGCCCGGGGATGCCGGTCACGACCATCAGGTCGCCGGTCCGCAGGCGGCAATGCTTGCCGAGATCGCCCAAACCCGGGTCGAGCGCCGGGCGCTCGTCGACCCTTGGCAACTCGTCGAGACCGTAGACACCGCGGACGCTGATCCAGTCCGCCTCGCGCACCGCCTGGGCCAATTCCTCGATCCGGCCGGCGAGGACCATCGCCTCCGGGCTGGGCGCACCGTGCAGGTTGAGCCAGCGGCACTTGGCCCGCCCGATCTGCTTGGCCACGGCCTCGCGCAGGCTCCAGCCCGTGGGGCTGTCGTGGAACGCCAGGATCGGGTTGACGCCCTGGCGGGCGAGATCGCGGATGGGGGCGAGCCAACTCCAGAAGCTGTCCGCCCGCTCGGCCCGCGGCACCGTCGCACGGTCGTCGTTCAACCCAACCACGCGGACGATACCGGCGGCGGCGAGCGCCAGGGCATCGGCCTCGGTCTGGCAGACCACCAGCGGTTCGGCGGCCAAGCTCGGATCGTCGAGGACGTCGGCGTTGAACAGGCCGACCGCCCCTTCCCGCCGGACGATCTTGCGGTCGCTTCGCCGTCGCCAGGTGAGCGCGAGGCGCCGTCCGGCGTGGGTCGTGGCGAATTGATCGACCGGGTCCAGGCCGCGCTCGGTGCCGAGCCAGCCGCGCGCGGGGTCCGCCAGGTCTTCGTAGCTCCACCCTTGGTCGACGCGATCCATCGTCAGCTCTCCACCTTGGTGTCGGCCTTGCGCTCCGAACGGCGCTTCCACAGCATCACCTCGGGGCGCCAGGCGTTGGGCCAGGTGCCGTTGGCGATCCGCTCGACGCGACCGGCCGCAACCCGCGCCTCGACCTCGGCCGCGACGTCCTCGGGCAGCTTGCGATCGCGCAGGACCGGCCGCCGCTCGGGTGCCGGCGGCGTTCCAGTCCGCTTCGCGTTGGGCATCTGGGGGCGCCCCTCCGCCGAACGCGCCGGCGGCGGGCATGGCTTCGCCTTCGTGCTCTTGGGCACCGCCGTCGCCGCTGCCGGCGGCTTGGCCTTTTGCTGCGCCTTATACTCGGCCTGCACGGACTCCTGTGATCCGTCCCCAGAGGATGCCGGACCGCCAAGGGCGACCGAGGTTTCGGGGGGCCGCGGCTCGGGCGGCGCCACCGGTCGACGACGCGCGGCGGCTCGCCTGGTGGGCGGCTCGACGTCGACCGCCGGCGTCACCGCGACCGCCGGCTTCATGGCGTGCGCCGTGGACGCGGCCGGCACGCATCGAGCCAGGCGCGACTCGATCCCGAACGCCGGGTTCCTCTGCCGGAGCAGCCAGCGGGCCAACGCCCGCCCGGCGGTGAGCACGAGCGGCGTCAGGTCCCTGTCGGCGCGTTGCTCGATCTGCTCCAGGAGCTGGCAGGCGAAGCCGAGTGCGCGACGCTGCGGCCGTGGCAGTCCCGGTTTCGGCCGCCGATCGCGGCCATTCGATCCCGTCGCGCGCCGCGCCGACGGCTCCGCTCGGGAGGCGATCCGCAACGGCCGCAGCGCTTGGCGGAGTTGCGCGCCCGGCTTGACCGCCCGCCCCTGCCGCCGGCTCCGGGCCTTCATCGCCCGCCTCCGAGCGGCCGGTAGCCGGGGCCGAAGGCATGGGCGACGGCGGGGCTGCTCCCCTTGCCGGCGCAGGCATGGTTCCGCTTGTTGAGCGCCTGGCGATAGCGGTAGCGCCAGCTGTGTCGCTGCCCCTCGGTGAGCGTCTCGGCGTAGAAAGCGTCGAGCGTGGCGAGTTCGGCGCGGATGTCCCGCAGGTTCGGGTAGTCGTGGCGGAGTATCTCCAGGGCGCGGCCATCCAGCTGGATAATCCGCCCCATGAAGCCGCGCGGTTGGCCCAGCGTGTTCGGGAACAGGTCGCGCGCCGGTTCCGGCGATCCGTCGCCGATCACCAGGCGGCAGCCGCTCGCTCCGTTGCCGAACGGCCGCCGTTCGAGCCGTCCGTCCCGTACCAGGCGGTCGAGGAACGCCTCGACCTCGGTGGTCGTCCAGCCCCAGCGGGCGCCGAGATCGCTCGGTGTCGAGCGAAGCACCGGCCCGTCGCTGGTCTCGACCCTTGCCCAAGCGCTGGCATGATCGAACTGCAGGACGGCCAAGTCCAGCAAGGCGTTGGTTTCGCTGAAGATTTCTTCGTTCGCTGCGGCGTCGCGCAGCCAGAGCAGCAGGTCCAAGACGTGCATCGGCGTCTCTCCGGTGATCCCGGAACGAGGCTAGCGCGCGGCGATGGACCGGAAGAATCACGCCGCGGAGGCGCTTTGCGCGAAGGATTTGCCGCGCGGCGCGGGCCAAGCTCGTTGCGTCCGTCGCTGGAGCGCACCATGCCCCACCGTCCGTTCGCCCTCGCCCTCATCGCCGTCCTGGCCTTGCCTGCCAGTGGCGCAGCCACCCCGCTGGACGACACCTTCACACCTGCCCGCGGTTGGTTCTGGTATCGCGAGCTGCCCCCGGAACCCGAACCGGAACCGGCGGCGGAGTTGCCGGTCGAGCCCCCTGCCCCGCCCTTGGCCGAGCTGCCGCCGCCCGCTCCGGTGGTCGCACCTGTGCCAGCCACCATGGTGCCCTTCTCGGCCGCCTGGGTCCGCGATCAGCTGCCGGAACTGCGGGACCGCGCGATCGAGGATCCCACGCCCGAGAACGTGCGCGCCTACATGCTCCTGCAGCGTGTCGCCCTCGACATGGCTTCCGAGTTCGAACGGGTGACGGCGCAGGTCGTGCAGGGCGACCCGCTGCTCGACGAGACCTTCCAGCGGCCGCTGGGCCCGTTCGCGACCCAGGTGGTCAACGTCCAGGCGGCGGCCTTCAAGAACGAGCTCCTCCGCCGTCTCGCGGACGCGGTCGGGTTGCTGTTCTTCTTCGAGGGGGAGCGGCCGACCAGTGCCCGCCAGGCGCCCTTGGTGCGGCACCTGCAGGACCGGCACGAGCTGCAGGTCCTGGCGCTCAGCCTCGATGGTGCGCCGCTGCCGGGTAACGAGTTCCCCGACTACCAGGTCGACCGCACCGGGCTCGCCCTGCAACTCGGCGTCGAGCGCACGCCGGCGCTGTTCCTGCTGATCCCGGACGGCGTTCCGGGCAGTCCCGGCATCGTCGATCCGATTGGCCAGGGCATGTTCACCGCCCCCGAGCTGGAACAGCGGATCGTCCTCGCCGCCGCCCGGCAAGGCCTCCTCGACCAGGACGACCTGATCCGCATCGGCGGCCAGGAGCCGCCCGTGCACGTGGGCAATCTGCTCCGTGCCGCGGGCGACGGCCTCGTCCCCGCCGATCCCGCGGACCTCATCCCCTTCCTCACGGGAGTACGCCGATGAGGCCTCCCCTTCGCCCCCTCGTCGTCCTGGCCCTGGTTGCCGCACTGGTGCTGCCCGCGGCCCCAGCACGGGCCGACATCCAACAGGCCCTGAACCTGCAGCTCAACGCGCTGACCACCCTGTCGCAGCCCGGCGTCTACGAGGGGGCGATGGCGCGCACCGCGACCGGCGGCTACCTCCGGGTGCGCAACCGCATCACCAACCTCAACGTCGTCGGCTTCCAGCCGCCGAGCTTCTCGGCCGGCTGCGGCGGCATCGACTTCTTCGGCGGCAGCTTCTCGTTCATCAACGCGGCACAGTTCACCCAGCTGCTCCGCACCATTGCCGCCAACGCCGCCGGCTACGCCTTCGCCATCGCGCTCGAGCAGCTCTGCCCGATCTGCATGAAGACCATCGCGATGCTGCAGAAGCTGATCCAGGACATGAACGCGATGCTGGGCAATTCCTGCCAGT
>RECO01000291.1 GCA_007694015.1 Geminicoccaceae bacterium | reverse complement strand
CAAACTCTGGCGCAGCCTCCGCGCCCTCAAAGCCCTCCAATCCGAACGCCGCCTCAACGCCGCGACCGCCGTCGAAAAAACCATTCTGCACACCGAACCGTCCGACGCCTGAATCCAGCCATATCAATGGCCAATCCTCGGGATAAGCTGGATGATGACACATCGCCCCCACCCGATGCACCCCTCGGTCCAAGGCTCGCCAAGACACCGGACCTGCCCCGATCGAGGCGGTGCGAAGAGGCTCCGATGGCGGTGGAGAGGGTGGCTGTCATCGAACCGGCGAAAAAAACGCCTGGTCAAAACGAACCCAGAAGTCCATTTTTTCTTTTCGAACAAACACTTGGGGCGAAATCGCGCTCCCTGCCCTCGACCTTTCGTCCAACCTGCCGCAAGGCAGCGCCGGCGCGTTGCGGGTCCGGTTAACGCCCGCGGCCGTTCCCTGTCCAACACACTGAAAACCTTGGTGGAGCGGATGCGGATCGAACCCACGACCTCCAGAATGCAAATCGCGACCAAGCCCGTCCAGCGGCGTATCCCGCCGTCCGTGCTCATCCACAACTCATTGTAATCATTGACTTTAGCGCGGCGCGGCGCAACAGATTCGTCCGCCTGAGGCCGTCCGTGTTGATCACAAGTTGCTCACAAGAGGTGAGCCGCTCCGAGGAGCGCAGCGCGATGCCGTTGCTCGACGATAGGAACGTTCGCCTGCTGCCGGGCCCTGCGGCGGGGCGTGGCGAGGTCATCCATTGGGACGATCCGATGGCGGGCGGTCTCGCCGGCTTCGGCGTGCGGGTACTCAGTTCCGGTCGGCGCGCATGGGTCGTCCGCTTCCGGGTCGGGACCGCCCAGCGCTTCGTCACGCTCGCCCGGATCGAGGCGTTGTCGGTCCGCAAGGCGCGAGCCAAGGCCGGCGACCTGCTGGCGCAGGCACGGCTCGGCAGCGACCCGCGCGCCGAGATCGAGCGGAGAAAACGAGCGCTCGCGAAGCCCGAACTCACCATGCGGGACCTCATCGACCTGTATCTGGAGCGCGACGCCGCGCGGCGGCTGGGTGCGGCAAGCTTTGCCGGTGTTCGCCACTCCCTGCAGACCGTGGCCGCGCCGTTGCATGGTTTGCCGCCGACCGCCGGCGAGCGCCGCGTCTTGGCGGAGCTGGTCCAAAGCGTGGCGGGCACACGCGGGCCAAGGGCTGCCGATCTCTTCAGCGTGCATCTGAGCCGAACCTTCAACTGGGCGATCCAGGCGGGCATCGTCGACGTCAACCCGGCACAGCGGCTGCCGCGCATGGTGACCAACGGGAGCCGCGATCGCGTGCTGACGCCTTTGGAACTGCGCGCCATTTGGCACTTGGCGGCCGAGCAAGGGTCCTACGGTGCGATCCTTCGGCTCCTGATCCTGACCGGCCAGCGTCGGCAAGAGCTGGGTGGGATGACCTGGGACGAGGTCGATCTCGACGCAGGCGTGTGGACCCTTCCCGGCACCCGCACCAAGAACCGCCGCGCCCATGTCGTCCCCCTGTCGACGACGGCGAGACCGATCCTGCTGGAGGCCGCGACCGCGCGCGGCGGTGGCTACGTCTTCGGCCTCGGCGGGCGTGCGCCGTTCAAGGGTTGGTCGAAATGCAAGGCGAGGCTCGACGCCGCCGTGGCTGCCGCAGGTGTCCGAGTGCGGCCGTGGGTCGTGCACGACCTGCGCCGCTCGGCCGTCACGCACATGGCCGAAATCGGGATCGCCCCGCACGTCATCGAGGCCGTCGTCAACCACGTCTCCGGTCACCGGGCGGGCGTTGCCGGCATCTACAATCGTGCCACCTACGCCGCCGAGAAGCGCGACGCGCTGCAGCGCTGGGCGGATCATCTGCAGAACCTCGTCGACCCGCGCAGTGCTTGTGGCACGGTCGAGAACCCACTGGAACGGCACCGCCCCACGACGATCTTCGGGTCGCAGTCGGTCGCGGCGCCGCAGCGGATGTCGGGCGTCTCCCTACCGCGGCGGCCGCGCCACGGCTCGACCGCCTTCGTGCCGCGACGGCGCGGAGGCTGACCCCCGCCGGTCCGCCAGCCGTGGCTTTCGCTGGCCCGAGCCGGGGTCTGCGAGCGTCTGGCTGCTCGGACGACCAAGTTGCAGGAAGTGCAACCGGCCAAGCCAAGCCTTTGAAAAACCGTGTGTCATTTTGTGTCACGTCGGATGGCAGGAAGTTGCACAGAGTGTGCACTTCCTGCAAGTGCGAGCCTCAACGCCTCTATTGTTGGCGGATTTGCTGGTGGTAGAAACTTGCACAAGCTGGTGCGTATTGTGTGCGCGCTTCCCTGGATCGGGGCCCCAGCGCAGCTGGGGGATGGGTCGGCGCTGACGCGATCCGGAGCGGGAGGCTTGGGCGGGCCCAAGGTCGGGCCTTGGCGGCAGGTAAGAGGCGCCCGTAGGCGCCTCCATGGGATCGGGAGAGGCCGACGGTAGCAACGTTCTTAGCGGGTCCTCAGCCGTGAGCTTCGGGGCGCTCTTCCACCGTCGTTGCCGGCGGCGTGGGCGC
>RECO01000185.1 GCA_007694015.1 Geminicoccaceae bacterium | reverse complement strand
GCTTTTCCGTCTTTTCTTCGGAGGGATGCTCGCGGATCGGCAGGCCGAACTCGATCGGCTCCGAAGCTCGCATCTGGCCTGGACGGCCCTTCGCCCGCCGCGGCTGACCGAGAGCGGCGGACGTGGTGTCTGGCGCTTCGACGAAGACAGGCCGCACGCGCTTACCATCAGCCGGGACGACTTGGCGGGTGCGGTCGTCGAGGCCCTGCATCGCGACGACCTCGCCGGCCGCGCGCCCTTCGTGTCGGAGGATCGTGGCGAAGGAGGACCGTAAGTCCGGCTCGAGCCGTGATCTCGAGCCAGGCTCGGCAGCGGCGGGATTGCGCCACGTCGCCCGCGACTGGCGGTCGCACCGACGGGCTTCAGTCGCCAAACGTCGTTTCGATCAACTGGCGGGTTGCGTCGTGGATGCGCCGGGCGCGGGTCGGCGCGTCGAGCACCCCATAGGCCGCAGCGAGCGGCACCTCCGCACTGAGCGGAACGCTGGACGGCAAGGCACGCAGCAACCCCGATAAGGGCAGGGCACCGTCGCCCGGCAACAGCCGGCCCTCGCGCGCCTCGGTCGCAAGGCGATCCGGCGGCGGTGCCACGGCGGGCGCATCCGCCAGTTGCACCCCGCCGATCATGCCCGCCGGCACGCCCACCAGCTCGCGCGGCGCGCCTCCGGCGCGGGCGAGGTGCAGTGTGTCCACCAACACCCGCAGATTCGCGCGGCCGACAGCACGGACCACGGCCAGCGCCGAGGCCAGGGTGGCGAGCCTTCGAAAGCGCATGAACTCGAGATCGACGCTCATCCCATGGGCGGCGGCGAGTTCACCCAACGCGTCGAGTTTCTCGGCCAACGGGCCGGGTTCGTCGTCCCCGGTCGCAACCAAGGCATGGGCGCCGAGCCCGGCACCGGCCTCGAGGAAGGGCTGCAACGCCCTGACGTCGGTGTGGCGATCGACGGTGACGATCTCGACCTGCCAGAGTTGCAGGCCGGTGGCGGCCAAACGGTCCCGCGTGGCCACAGCGACGGCCGGCTCGGTGAGGGGATAGGCGATGGCACCCGGGCTCACCGGCCGCGTGCGGAGCGAGACGGCGTCGAAGCCCGCAGCCGCGGCCAAGTCGATCAAGCCGGGCGGGGCGATCTCCAAAAAGCCCAGATGGCAAAGCCCGAGCGGGTATTTGGTGGCGCTCATGGTGCTGCGACGAAGTCGGCCACGGCGACGGGGCCCTGCGTCGTTGCCGCACGCTCGATCGCCTCCAGGGTCGCCACGGTCATCGCCCCGTCGCGCGCGTCGACCACCGACGCGGTCCCACCACGCATGAGGTCCACGAAGTGGTCGAGCTGCGCCACGTAGCAGCGCTGGTCCGGGATCGGCAGGCGGCTCTGCAGCAGCGGCGAGCGCCAGTCACCTCCGTCGTGATGATGCCAGAGCACGCCGGTCGGCAGCGCCAATGCGGCGTGGGTGCCGCCGATCGTGTAGGCGGTTTCGGGCTGGGGCGGGAAGTAGAGCGCTTGGCCCGAGGCGGTCTCCCAGAACCAGGGCGAGGGGACGACGTCGCTCAAGAGGAACGTGCCGAGGGCACCCGATCGAAAGCAGAGCGCCATCGCCACCGTGTCCTCCACCTCGAACCCGCGGACGGCGTGCGAGGCGATCGCCTGGACGCTGTCGATCTCGCCGCAGAGAAAGCGGAAGCAGTCGATGTCGTGGATGGCGTTGATCAAGAGCGGCCCACCGCCCTGCCGCCGGCGCCACGCCACCTCGAAATAGGCGTCGTGCTTGCGGACCAGGCACAGCCCCGCAACGGTGACGATGCGGCCGAGCTCACCCCGTTGGATCGCCGCGCGCGCGGCCTGGATGTCGGGAGCGTGGCGGCGATGGTGGCCGACCAGCGTGGCGACGCCCGCCGCCTCGGCGGCCGCCGCCAACGCAAAGGCGTCGGCCGCCGTATCGGCGACCGGCTTTTCGACGAGGAAGGGGATGCGGCGTTCGATGCAGGCGAGGCCCGCTGCCACGTGCAACTGGTTCGGCAAGGCCACGATAACGCCATCGGGCGCCACCGCATCGAGCATCGGCGCGATCTCGCTGAACCAGGGAACCCCAAAGCGCGCTGCGGCTTGCCGACCCTCCTCGCCGATGTCGACGATGGCCGCGAGTTCCGTGGCCGCGTGGTCGGCCACGAGGGCGGCATGCTCCCGGCCAATGAGGCCGTAACCGAGCAGGGCAATGCGCAGGACCGAAGGCGCGTCGCTCATCCTCGAAGCCTCCGATGGCCCGAGGCGCCGAGCCAAGGGACGAGGGCATCTCTGCGCACGACGCACTCGGCTGCGGCTTGGCGGCCGAGCAACGGTCCCCCGCCAACCGCGGTGGAAGCAAGTCTGCGAACGATCACCCCTGTCTCCGAACGTGCACGCGAGCAGAAACGAGAGCTTCCCAACGCCCGAGCGTCAAGCCTCGCCGTATCCAGCCGCAGCGATCCCGACGGGTGCGAGCCGTCAGTCGAGTTCGCGCCTACACCGGCGCCGCCGCACGCGGTTGCGAAATCATCGTAGGGTGCCCGTCGTGCTGCTG
>RECO01000129.1 GCA_007694015.1 Geminicoccaceae bacterium | reverse complement strand
CTATGAAATTTTGTCGCCTCCTCTATTGTTGTATTTCTGATTCTTTCGTGTGCGAAATCGTTGCGTCGATCCAAAATTTGATGGTATGCGTCCACGATGTCGATATGTGTCCGCTGAAGCAATGCCTCCTTTTTCTTTTTAAGGTTCGTTTTAAAATTTGCTTTTATTTTTGGATCAAAGGTTTCACAATACTTGTATAAATCATTAATTCTTATCTTACTGCTTAGCTTATCGTAATTCCGTGACGCATACTGACCAAAGGCCGCATGGTGCGCGGTGGCGTGGCCGCACATCACCTGCTTTACACAGTTCTCATATGTGGCGGCAATTGCGACAACAAGAAGGCCCGCCAAGTCGGCCCGAAAACCAACATTCTGAGACGCCTCTGCTGGTGCAAAAGAATTTATCTCTGCAATAAGCTCATCGATTTTCTGGAAATTCTCATCCAGCTCAATTCGGCTCATCATCAAAAATCGCTTTTGCACGCTTGATTCGCGTCTTTACCGTAAGCGTATCAGTTGTTGCACCCCGAAGAGTCTCTTCGAATGATTTATCGCCTGACAAAATCCGGTAGCAATCTCGCAAACGGGCCTCAGTGACAGATCCATTTTCGAGCAATGCAACCATTACCCCCTCAAGCATTGCAGAGTTAATGACACCCTTGGGCCTAAATGGATGATGAAGAGTTCTATTCACTAAACCTACAACATCGGCAAATCGCTCCTTGAACTTTTGAGCTCGTGGAGTTGAGAAATCTTTATTTTCCTCCATTATTCGATTAAGGTAACGAAGCATCGGCTTCTCGTAATTATTCCAATTCTCAAACAATGAAAAAAGCCGCAAGACAATTTCCACGTCCTTTTGATTTTTGTCAGGGGCCTTTAATCCAAGTATCGATTGCCAATGCGGATTGCCGTTTAGCGATTTAAGCTCGTCTACGATTTTACCCCTATACACTGCATTGCGAATCTCCTGGGGCTTAAGCTGTGTGCCACCGGTGTTTAATCTTTCAAAGATGTGGAACACACTATCATTTCGCGCGCTTGGCTTAAGCTGCTTTATATGAATAGCGCGCAATGACGTGTTCCTCAACCTGCGTTGATCGCGGACTGAAAGTTCCTCAAACGTTTTGCCATTGTATTCAGATCTTTCAGAAAGTCCTTTCAGTTTGAAAACCTGACGGCGCGACGAGCGGTCCGGCTCACCAAAGTAACCTTCGAAAAAATACTTTACAGACATTATCCTTTGCTGGCCGTCAATTACCTCTAGTTGGTCTTCATCATTTACATAAAGAAAAACCTGCGGAACCGGCAGACCCATTAGAAAAGATTCGATCAGCCGGGAAGCCTGCTCAATTTTCCAAACATATTTTCTTTGATAAAACGGTATGATTATGTCCTTCTGATTTACCTTACTCGCCAAAAGCTCTAGCGTTGGATCGGCTGGAGAGACAGAGATATCAAATTCTACGAAAGGCGTTTCATCATTTTCTACCTCAAGCTTTAATTCCTCTTCATCACTCATTTCGTCGGACATTGTCAAAGTCTCGGAACTGTTGGAACAGCATGGTTGTTCGAAGCGCTCGGATCGTCAATACGATCTCACAGACGGCTTCCGACCCGATTGTCAATCATTGTGATCGAGCCGCAGACGATCCCATATCGCCGCTTCGCCCGTGAGCCCGCATAATTGGAACGGGCAAGGGGCATGGTGTCCACGCAGAACCCGTTGCGGGAGAGGCGTTTGCAGACGTTCGCATCGAGCCCCTGAACCACCCGCTGCTGAAGGGTCAGACAATCGCCGCGGCGAGCGTCGACACGTACGCCGTTCGCACGATCTACCTCCGCGCCCTCGCCGTGCGCCAAGACCAGCAAGGCCGGGGCCTCGGCACCGCCCTCATGATCGACGCCATGCGCCGCGGCCTCGCCATCGCCGACCGAATGGGGGACGCAGCCATCGTCCGCGACGTCCTGACGGGCGCCCAAGCCGTCCGCCGCTGGGCCTTCACCACCCAACTCGGCTTCCGCCCCCTCGGCGACCCAAACAACCCCAACCGCGCCTTCCTCCCCGTCGCCGACGCCAGAGCGACCCTCGGTTGATGACGCTCGCCTAGGATTTTTCCCCTAGTTATGCTAGGCTTCCCGCCGCTTTTTGGACACGGTCGATCCCCTGCCCACCGCCCGCCAACCCGAGAGCGGCCGGCGCCAAAAAAACGATTCTACAAAACGAACTGTCCCACCCACCTTTCCTTTGTTCACAAGGCGTTGACCGGGGGATAAGCCGGATTATGACAAATCGCCTCAGCGCCCTCGGTCGCCAATAGCGGCGGGCCGCCAGCGGTTGATGATCGAGCCACGGCGGTTGGGCGGCTCCTTAGGCTGCGATGACTGCGTTTTCTTTCGCCGACGTCTGGGCGGCAGGCTGGCCAGCGGTGCAGCGAACATGCTCTGCCACATCCTGCAGAAAATGCTCGGCGAAGCGCAACTTCGCTTTCCTGGCGCGGGCATAAAAGCCAGCACTTGCGCGGTGCGACAGCGGCTTGAGTTCTTCCGCCTTCAGACTATCCGTCAAATGGCTGTAACGCTGAACATCTGGCCAGCATGACGCTTCAACACGCCAGATCTTTCCACGTTCACCATAGGCGGCATTGGGCCAAGCGGTGCATTGCTCCATTCTGGAGCTTGGGGCGGCGAAGTCGCCGGGTCGCTCCAGGCGGCCGACCAGCCACCTTGCAACGCCCACGGTTACGGCGTTGCCGACCAGCTTCCAGCGCGGGCCGCTGCGGCCGTTCGACGTGGCGGCCGCCGTCCAGCCTCTTGGGAAACCCTGGAGGGCTTCCGCATCCTCTAGGGCGGGCGTCACCAGGCGCCGGCCGAGCGGCGCCCCGGGCAACCAGATCGCCGGCGGCGACGGTATGCCAAGCCCGGAACCACCCTTCAGCGGCGGCACGGCGTCCTGCGCCCAGCCAAGGCCGCGTAGCCCTTCGGTCCAGTAAAAGCCAAAAGCGTCACGCCGCCATTCGGCCGCGTTGGGTTCCGCTGCATGGTCGGCAAAGAGCACCTGCCGCGGGTCTTGTTGACGCGCAGCGACGAAGATGACGCGCTGCCTTCGCTGCGGAACGCCGGTAAAGCGCGAATCGACCAACCGATAGGCCCAGCGAAAGCCAAGACGTTCGATTTCCCCAACCAGGACATGCATCGCCCGGCCCCGCTCGAGTACCAGCATGTTCCGCACGTTCTCGAGGACCAGGAACTCGGCATCGTGATTCTGGAGAAGCCGGAATACGTGTGACACCAGGCTCGATTCCCGTCCGGCGATGCCTGCGGTCCGCCCCGCTTGTGAGAGGTCGGTGCAGGGGAACCCTGCCGTGACGACGTCGACGTCCTGCGGCAGTTGCCGTAGGGTTGCAATGTCCCCTGCAATGGGAACGCCCGAAAATTTCTCCTGAAGGACCTGCCTCGCCGGCTCCCAATTCTCGCACAGCAAGGCGGTGACATGCCCCCGTTCTTTGAACGGCAATTCCAAGCCGCCGATTCCACTGAAGAGACCCGCGACGCGCAAACACGCTCTCCTTTTGGAAAAGTCCAGCGCAAAAATATCTTGCAACTTGACCTTAACCCAAGTTGGCCTCGCCTCCAGACCGTCATGGCGAAGTTTGAACCAACCATCCGCCGGCATCAGCCGGCGGTCGGGGGTCCAAGGGGGCCAAAAGCCCCCTTGCCTTCCCTTCCTTCCCTCCCCACCCCGCTTCGCTTCTGGATCGGACCTCAGGCTGCCCCTTTGTGCGCCACGACCTCGTCGACCAGCCGGTCGGGGACGACTTCGAGGCGGTTGGGGGCCCATTCGAAGAAGCCGACGCCTTGGGTGAGCGAGCGCAGGCCGATGACGAGGTCGCTCATCTCGCCTTGCGGCAGTTGCAGCTTGACCTCGTCCCAGCCCGGCCAGTGGGCCTTGGCGTCGAAGCCCAGGATTTGGCCGCGTTTTTGGCTGGCGAGCTGGAGCACCTTGGAGGTGTGTTCGCTCGGCACCGAAACGGTCACGTCGACGATGGGCTCCAAGAGCACCGCGCCGCATTGCGGCAGCCCTTCCTTGAGGGCGAGGGCGGCCGCGGTCTTGAAGGCCATTTCCGAGCTGTCGACCGAGTGGAACTGGCCATCGACCAGGGTGACGCCGACGTCGACCACGGGAAAGCCCAAGGGCCCCTTGGCCATGAACTCGCGCGCCCCGGCCTCGACCGCGGGGATGTATTGCTTGGGCACCGAGCCGCCGACGATGCGGTTGTCGAAGACGAAGCCCTCGCCGCGCGGCAGCGGCCGGATCTCGATCTTGACGTCGCCGAACTGGCCGTGGCCGCCGGACTGTTTCTTGTGCCGGCCGTGGGCGTTGCCGGCCTTCTTGATGGTTTCGCGGTAGGGGGTTTCGGGCGGGCTCGCGTCGACCTCCAGCTTGTATTTCTGGGCGAGGCGCTCGATCCCGAGGCGGACGTGGACGTCGCCTTGGCCCCAGAGCAGCGTTTGGCGCAGCTCGGCGTCCTGCTCGACGACGAGGCTCGGGTCTTCCTCGGTCAGCTTCGCCAAAGCACCCGACAGCTTGACGTCGTCGTTGCGGTTCTTGGTGCGGATGGCGAGCGCGAACATCGGCTTCAACAGCTCCGGGCGCGGCAGGGCCGGCACGTCGTCGCCGGTCGAGAGGGTGTCGCCGGTGTGCGCGTTCTCCAGGCGGCCGAGGGCGACGATGGCGCCGGTGACGGCTTCGCCGACCGGGCGCTGCTCGCTGCCCATCAGCTGGAACACGCCGCCGACGCGGTTGCCGCCGAGGCTGACACCGTCCTTCACCGGCCCACGCCAGACCCGCACCAGCGAGAGCTTGCCGCTGTGCGCCTGGTGGTAGGTCTTGAGCACCTGGATCACGGGCGAGCCTTCGGCCTCGATGCCGACCCGCGCTTGGCTGATGTCGGCGCGCGGCGCTTCCCGCTCCAGGGCCTCCAACAGCCGGCGCACGCCCATGTCGTGTTCGGCGACGCCGATGAACACCGGCACCACCTGGTCGGCGCCCAGGGTCTTCTGCAGGTCCAAGAGCACCTGTTCGGTCGGCGGCTCCTTGTCCTCCAGGATGGCTTCGAGCAGGTCGTCGTCGAAGTCGGCGAGCGTTTCCAGGAGCTCCGCATGCGCCTGTTGCTCGCGTTCGCGGTAGTCCTCGGGCAAGGGCATCGGCGTCGACGGCTCGCCCTTGTGGTAGGCGTAGGCCTGCTCGGTGAGGAGGTCGACATAGCCGACCAGCGTCTCGCCGCGGCCGATGGCGTAGTGGTGCGGCACGATCGGCCGCGCACTCACCCGCCGGAGCGCGTCGAGGAGGTCTCGATAAGGTTGTTCGGAGCGGTCCATCTTGTTGAAGAAGACCAGGTGCGGAATTTCCAGCGCGTCGAGCCCGTGCATGATCGGGGCCGCGGCGATCACGCGCTCGGCCACCGGCTCCAGGACGATGATGGCAAGGTCGATGCCGGGCAGGAGATTTCTCGCCTCCTGCGCCAGCTCGACCGAGCCCGGCGTGTCGAGCAGCGTGATTTCGACGTCGCCATGGCTGAAGTGGGCGCAGGTGGCTTCGGTGGTGGTGGAGCGGGCCTTGGCTTCGGCACTGGGATCGCCCATGACGAAGCCCTGGGTGGCAGAGCCGCGCCGCGGGATGGCGCCGGCAACGAAGGCCAGGCTTTCGAACAAGGTCGTCTTGCCCGTTCCCGCCGGGCCCACCAGGGCGACGTTCAGGGTCTTGGTTGCCACCTGCATCTGGGACCTCCCACGCTGCCACCGCCGCTCACCGGAGCCGACGGCCGCTTCATCCGTAAGGGGATAGGCTGCCGCGCCTCTCGTTCGGCTTCAAGCACGGCTAGGACTTGAAGCCATCGGCCTTTTGGGTGTTGTTTATGAGCGGCGGTGATGGAGGATGGCCGGTGGATTGCCGACAGGTGGATCGGTGTTTGGAGGCCAATCTCGATGGCCGGTTGAGCGGCTTCGAGCGCATGGCGTTGCGTCAGCATTTGCGCACTTGCCGCACTTGCCGCGCCAAAGTCGAGGCGATGCGGGCCTTTTCGGCCTCCATCGAGCGCACCCTCGCCGCCGCCGACGGGCCGGATTGGCACCGCCTCGCCCCCCCGAGCCTGCCGCTGGGCCTCCAGGAGATGCCGGCGCAGCCGCCCTTGGCGGCCGCACCGCCCGTGCCGCCCAAAGCGTCGTCCCGTCGTCCGTTTCCCTGGCGGAGCATGGCGGTGGTGTCGATGCTGGCCGCTTTGTGGTTCGGGGCGCAGACGCTCTGGCCGACGACGGAGGCCCGATCGACGACGAGCGGTGTCACGGTGCCGCTGGCGCCGACCACACCGGCCTTGGTTGCCGAAGCGACGCGCCGGGCGGCGGCGCGCCCCGCCGACTTCGCCACGACCGACTGGCAGCTCGCCCGCGGCTGGTTGGCGGAGCGCGGCATCGTCGGCATGCCGGAGCTGGACCGCGTGCCGGACGTCCGGCTGGAGGGCGTGACCCTGGAGCATCTCCTGGGGCGGCGGGTGGCTGCGCTCGAGCTGGCCAGCCCGCAAGGCACGTTCACCTTGTACATGCTGCCGCCCCACAACGGGACGGCGCCGGCCTTGGGCTGGGCGGAGAAGGGTGGGCTGATGGCCATGGCCGGCGTTTGGGACGGCTGGCAGGCCATTTTGATCGGCAGCGCCGGCCAGCTCTTTCCGGCCGCGCTCAGCGACCGGCTAAGGGGCGTCGTCACCGCCTTTTGAGTTCGGCACGCCGCGCAGCTGGCGCAGTTGCTCGAGCCTCGCCAACGGGCGCTCCAGCGTCCGCGAGCGGGTACCGGCGAGGTGGTGGAAACTGTCCTGCACCTCCTCGATCTTGCGCCCCAAGCGTTCCATTTCGGCGGCAAAGTCCCGCCAGGCGCCATGAAAGCGCGCGAGCAGGCGGAGCATGTCGTCGGCGCTTTCCGCCAACACGAAATTGTCGACGGCCTGGCGTACCACGGCGAGCACCGCGAACAGCGTCGCCGGGGCGCAAGGCACCACCCTGAGCCCCAAAGCCTCGTCGACCAGTTCCGGGCGGCGCTCGAAGACGAAGCCGGCCAGGGGCTCGTTCGGGATGAAGAGCAGCACGTAGTCGATCGCGCCGTCGCCCTGGCCGTAGTTGCGGGCGGCCAACTCGCGCACCTTCTGCCGGACGTCGGCCAAAAACGCCCGCTCCAAGCGGGCGCGCTCGGCGTCGCTGCTCGCCTCGACGTAGCGCAGGTAATTGTCGAGCGGGAACTTCACGTCCATGTGCAGCTTCAAGTCGCGCGGCAACAGAAACGTGAAGTCGGGCCGACCGCCGCCCGCCTCGGTCGTCTGCCGCACATAGGACACGCCCTCGACAAAGCCCGCCTGCCGCAACACGTCCTCGGCGAGGCGCTCGCCCCATTGCCCGCGGCGCTGCGAGCTCTTGAGCGCTTCCTTCAGGTTCTGGGTGGTGCCGGCGAGGGCTTGGGTGGCGGCATTGGCCGCATCGAGGCGGGCCGAGACCTCGCCGAACTTGGCCGCCCGATCCCGCTCCAACTCGACCACCAGGCGCCGCATCCGGTCCAGTTCGCGGCCGATGCGCTCCAGTTCCTGGTCGATCAGGACCTTCTTTTGTTCCATCAGCGCCGCCTGCTGGCCACGCTCGGCGCCGAGCCGCGCATCGGCCAGGTCCATCAGCCGCTCGCTGGAGCGGGCGAGCGCGTGCATCGACAATTCCCCAAAGGCGGCCCTGGCGCGATCGAGCATGGCTTCGGCCGCCATGCGATGGCGGTCCTCGCTCACCTCGTGCATTGCCTCGGCCAACCGCTCCAACTCGCGCCGCCGCACCCGGGCGAGCGCCACCCCAAGCCACAGCCCAAGGACAACGCCCACCGCCGCCGCCGCAAGAAAGGCGAAACCGGGCGCCAAGCCGAGCCACCAAAGGACCACGTCGTCGATCATGTCCGAGCGGAGCTAGCAGGCCTGGGGCAAGGCGGAAAGGAAGAAGGGTCAGGGGGCTTTAGGCCCCCCCGACACCCCCCGAGCGACGGCGTTGCCGTCGCCAGTTGGCGCGGTGATGGGGTTGCGGGTGCCGCACCTCTGGCTTCCGCGCGCGCCGTGCTTTTCATCGCCACCGTCGGCCTATAAACATTGCATTCGAACCCTTCCCCCCCGACAAGAGGAGCGTCGCGTATGTCGAAGCTGCCTTCGCGCGTGTTCACCCGTCGCCGGCTGGTGCAGTCGGGTGTTGCCGTGGCGGCCGTGGTGCCGTTTCTGCCCAAGAGTTTGGCGGCGCAGCAGCGTCAGGTGGTGATCTACAACTGGGACAGCTACATCGACCCGGGCTCGATCCCCGACTTCGAGCGCCAGACCGGCATTCGGGTGCGCTACGACCTGTTTGCCTCCAATGCCGAGCTGTTCGGCCGGCTGCGGGCGGGTAATCCGGGTTACGACGTGATCTTCCCGACCAACGACTGGGTGGCGCGGATGATCGCGGCCGACATGCTGGCGCCGTTGGACCACGGCCGGCTCAGCAATCTCGGCAATATCGGCGCCAAGTTCATGGACGCACCGCACGACCCGGAGCGGGCGTTTTCGGTGCCGTATTTCTGGGGCACGACCGGGATCGGCTACCGCAAGTCCGTGGTCGGGCAAACGCCCGAGAGCTGGAGCACGCTGTTCACCGACCCAACCCATGCCGGGCGTATCGCGTTGTTGAACAGCGACGACACCATCTATGCCGCGCTGAAGTATCTGGGCTACTCGTTGAACACGACCAACCAGAGCGAGCTCGACGAAGCGGTGGAACTGCTGATCGCTGCCAAGCCGCGCATCCGCACCTTTGCCCCCGACAACGGCGAGGATTTGCTCCTGGCGGGCGAGGTCGATCTGTGCCTCGAGTACAACGGTGACATCCTGCAGGTGATGGAGGAGGACGACGACCTCTCCTACGTCGTACCGCAAGAAGGTGGCCTCTTGTGGGAAGACGACATGTGCATCGCGAGGGGTGCGCCCAACGTGGAAGAGGCCCACGAGTTCATCGACTACATCCTCGATGCGGAGAACGCGGCGCGGATCGCTGAATACATCCTCTATCCGACGCCGAACGAGGCAGCACTGGCGCTGCTGCCGGAGGAGATCTTGAACAATCCGGCGATTTATCCGTCGGAGGCGACGATGGCGAAACTCGAATATGCCCGCTACCAGGGCGAGGACGTCGCCAAAATGTACGATGACGCGTTGACGCGGGTGCTGGCGGCCTGAGGCCGGCGCCCCGCTAGGGCGTTCGCCCTATGCAGTCCTGGCGGGAGAGCCCGGGCGTCGTCGTGGTGCTGCTGGCCCCGGCGGTGCTCTGGCTCCTCCTGTTCTTCCTGATCCCCTTGGGTTTCATCTGGGTGATCAGCTTCGGCGAGCGGGCTGGGCCCGTCGCCATCGACATCACCTGGACGCTCGCCAACTATCGCGACGCGATCGACCCGCTCTATCTGGGGCTGTTCACCCGCTCCCTGCGGATCGCGGCGATCAGCACGGTCATCGCGCTCGTCATCGCCTTTCCGGTCGCCTTTGCCATCACCTTCGCCAGCCCGCGCCTCAAACCGATCCTGTTGCTGTTGGTGATCCTCCCTTTCTTCACCAACATGCTCATCCGCACCTATGCGATGATCGCCGTGCTGCGCCGCAACGGCTACGTCAATTTCAGCCTGGAGCAGTTGTGGGAAGCGGGCGCCTTCGCCCTCCAGCCCTTCGGCTTGGCGGGAATGTTGGGCGAGCGGTTCGTGCCGTTGGATTTGCTCTACAACAACACGGCGGTCGTGTTCGGCATCGTCTACGTCTATTTGCCGTTCATGGTGCTGCCGCTCTACGCCTCGCTCGAGCGGCTCGACCGCTCGCTGTTGGAGGCAAGCCTCGACCTCGGTGCCAGCCAGTTCCGCACCTTCTTCTTCGTCACCGTGCCGCTCGCCGTTCCCGGCATCGTTTCGGGCATCATGCTGGTGTTCATCCCGGCGATGGGCACGTTTTTGATCTCGGACCTGTTGGGCGGCCCGAGCAGCCAGTTGATCGGCAACGTCATCGAGCGCCAGTTCAAAGCGGCCAACAACTGGCCCCTGGGTGCGGCGATGTCGTTCCTTCTGCTCTACCTCACCTTCGTGCTCTTGGTGCTGCGCGCTTGGTTCGAAAAGCGGGATCGCGGCCGTGGCTAGGTCCAGGCCCGGCCCGCTCGACTACACGCGGCGCTGGTGGCTGCGCTTCTGGCTCCTCGCAACCTTCGTTTTTCTCTACGCGCCGATCGTCATCCTGGTCGTCTTCAGCTTCAACGACAGCCGGCGCAACATCGTCTGGCAGGGCTTCACCACCGACTACTACGTCCGCGCGCTGAACAACCTCTCCCTGCTCGAGGCCTTCGGCAATAGCCTCACCATAGCACTCCTCTCGACGGTCATCTCGACCGTCCTCGGCGGCCTCCTGGCGCTCGGCCTCTACCGCTTTCGCTTCCCCGGCCGCTCCAGCGTGGAAGCCGCCAGCGCCCTGCCGATCGTCGTGCCCGAGATCTGCATGGGCGTGGCGCTGCTCGTCTTCTTCGCCGAGATCGGCTGGCGGCCGGGCCTGCCCTGGCCCTTGAGCCTCGCCAATATCGTCGCCGGCCACGTCGCCTTCAGCTTCCCGTTCGTGGCGGTCGTGGTCCGCGCGCGCCTTGCCGGCTTCGACCGCGCCCAGGAGGAGGCGTCGAAGGATTTGGGGGCGAGCGAGTGGCAAACCTTTCGCTACGTCACCCTGCCCTTCATGAAGCCGGGGCTGATCGCCGGCGCGTTGCTGGCGATGACCCTGTCGCTCGACGACTTCGTCATCACCTTCTTCACCAGCGGCCCCGACACCCTCACCTTCCCGGTCAAGGTCTATTCGATGGTCCGCTTCGGCGCGACGCCCGAGGTCAACGCCGCTTCGACCGTGCTGATCGCCGTGACCGTGCTCCTCACCATCCTCGCCGTGCGGCTGCAACGGCCCGACAAGGGAGTGGCCTGACGCGATGCGCCCGCCGATCGTCAGCATCGATGGCGTGACCAAACGCTTCGGCGAAACCGCCGCGGTGGATCAGGTCTCGATCGACATCCAAGCCAACGAGTTCTTCGCGCTCCTCGGCCCGTCGGGCTGCGGCAAGACCACGCTCCTGCGCATGCTCGCCGGCTTCGAGACGCCGAACGAAGGCCGCATCCTGATCGACGGCGACGACATGACCCGTGTGCCGCCCAACCGGCGCCCGGTGAACATGGTGTTCCAATCCTACGCCGTGTTCCCGCACATGACGGTCGAGGCCAACGTCGCCTACGGCCTCAAGGTCGAGGGCATCGGCGGGGCTGAATTGCGGCGCCGGGTCGACGAAGCCCTCGCCATGGTCCGCCTCGAGAACTTCCGCGCCCGCAAGCCCGACCAGCTTTCGGGCGGCCAGCGGCAGCGGGTGGCGCTTGCCCGCGCCTTGATCAAACGGCCCAAGGTGCTCCTGCTCGACGAGCCCCTCTCCGCCCTCGACAAGAAGCTCCGCGAGCAGATGCAACTCGAACTGGTGCGCTTGCAGCACGAGGTCGGCATCACCTTCGTCATGGTCACCCACGACCAGGAAGAAGCCTTGTCGATGGCCAACCGCATCGCCGTGATGGATCACGGGCGCGTCTTGCAGATCGCCGACCCGCGCACCCTCTACGAGCACCCCACCCACCGCTTCGTCGCCGAGTTCATCGGTACGGTGAACAGTTTGGACGTCGAAGTGCGCAGCGTCGATGGCCCACACGCGCGCATCCGTCACCCGCTGCTCGGCGAGATCACGGTCGAGCGCGCGGCCCCCGACGTCGAGCGCGGCGTGGTCGTCGCCCGGCCCGAAAAACTCCGCCTCGACTTCTCCGCGCCACCGGTCGACGGCGAAATCCTGCTCGATGCGGTCGTCGAACAGATCGCCTATTACGGCGATCTGAGCTTCGTCTTCGTCCGCTGCCCTGATGGTACGGCGCTGCAAATCAGCCGCTACAACGTGAACCGCCAGGATAAAGGCGACCCGGCCGCGGGCTCCCTTTGCCGCGTCGGCATCCATCCCGACGACCTCTTGCTGGTCGGCACCGGCTGAAGCGGCCACGCCAGCCCCCACGAAAGCGGGGCACGAGACGGAATACGCTGGCGCTACCTTCGTCATATGTTCAGCATTCCGTAAGACTTGCGCTTGCAAGCTTTGCCTTCGACGTACCGGCAACCGATGGATGCAACGACATGGATCGGTCGGCAGGAGAGCCCAGCCGTGCCATGTCCGTCCCCTCGCCCGACCGGCCGCAACCGATCGGGCGACCGGCGGCCGCTTGGTACGGCCGATCGATGGCCGTTCGCCGGCGACGCCGCGTCGTCGTGGCAGGTCTGCTCGTCCTGCTCACGGCCAATTCCCTCCTCGGCCTTGGCTACGGCCTCACCGCCGCCGCGACTCCGGCGACCAGCCTGACCTCGGCCGCAGTCGGGCTCGTCTTGACCCTGATCCTCACCGGCGTCCTGGCCGTCGAATGGCGGCTGGGCGATCGCCTGTTGGCGTCCACCGATGCCGCCCGCCGCCGTGGCGATCGCCTGGCCCACTACGACAGCCTCACCCGCCTGCCCAACCGCCGCGTCCTGGAGCGCGAACTCGCGGAATGCTGCCTCGGCACGCCACCACTCGGCGCCGCCTTCGCCCTGCACCTGGTGGACGTGGACGACCTCAAAGCCATCAACGACGGCTTCGGCCACGACACCGGCGACGACGTGCTCCGCACCGTGGCCCAGCGCCTGCGCGCGGCCGTGCGCGACACCGACCTGGTCGCCCGGCTCGCCGGCGACGAATTCGTCATCCTGCAACGCGACGCGACCCCGGCAACGGCCGCCAATCTGGCCCAACGCATGGTCGAAACCCTGCGCCTCCCCTTGCGCGAACACACCACCGCCATCGTCCCCACCGTCAGCATCGGCACCGCCCTGTTCGGCCCCGGTCGAACGCAGCCGAACCAACTCCT
>RECO01000002.1 GCA_007694015.1 Geminicoccaceae bacterium | reverse complement strand
AACTCATGAGGACACAAGCCCGCTCGGCATAGTTCGGCGGGCGGCATAAACCGCCAAACTCAACGACGTCGACCCCCAGGCCTGGCTCGCCTGTGTCCTCGCCCGCATCGCCGACACACCGCTCAGCCAACTGGACCAGTTGCTGCCGTGGAACTGGCGGCCAAAACGGCAACTGCCGGCCATCGCGACCTGATCGCGGTCGCCTCGTCAACACCTCACGCCGCGGTACCCGCCGGAGGGTTACGCCGATCCTCGACCAGGACCATGTCGAAGCGTCCGCGCCGCGCTCCCTCGCGCAGCCGAAGACGCTGCCCGAACAGCGGGTGCCACGGATACGCGACGGTCGCGCGTACCGGTTCGTAGGCGGAATGACGGACGTTCGCCGCGCCGACCACGGAAGACGAACAGATCGCCGGCATGGGGATCACGGCCCAGCTGGACCTGCACCTGGAGTGCCAGGCCGGGCATGCCGCGGCGCATGTCCGTCGCACCGGTCGCCAGCCACACCCGCACGCCCGAGGGCACCGGGATCATGCCCGCGCCACCGCCGCCAGCACCCGTGCCAATGCCCGGTCGTCGACGTCGTCGTCGACCAGCACGCGATGGCCGTTCGGCGTCACGATCTCGATCCGGCTCGCCCGCGGTGGTGAGGGCGCCGGCTCGTTGTCGTCGATGACCAACGCCGGCACGAAACCACCCGCGTCGAGCACTCCTTCGCGGTAGGCCTTGCGCCACGAGAACAACAGCGACGTCGAGATCCCGTAGCGCCGCGCCGTTGCCGACGCCTGCCGCCGACCGACGAAGCTCTCCTCGACGATCCGCCGCTTCGCCTCCGCCGTCCAACGCCGCCGGCAGCCGAGTTCGACCACCTCGAGCCGCTGAACCTGCGCACTGTCCTTATGCCTATCCATAAGGCCAGTCCGCTACGTCCCGCCCCCTACCGCAAGACGGCCTTCACCGCAGGGTTACCTCAGATTGCGCTTGCGCCCCTTGATGTCCCGTTGTAAAGCATTACCTATTGCGTAACGAAAACGAGACGGCCAGTTGGACATCGCCTTCCGGACCCACAAGCTCGAGAAGACCTTCAACTCAGCCGGCGAGCTCCAGAGGGCATATGGGGCTCGGATGGCCAAGGTGATCATGATTCGCCTTGCCGTCCTGAAGGCGGCCCGCACCTTGGCCCTGGTGCCCACGACGCCGCCGGATCGGCGGCATCAGCTGCGAGGCGATCGGGACGAGCAGTTTGCCGTCGATCTCGTCCACCCGCACCGACTCGTTTTCGAAGCCAGTCACGACCCACTCCCCCGCAAGGACGATGGAGGGATCGATGTGGAACAGGTGACCGCGATCACGATCATCGAAGTGATCAACTATCACTGACGGAGGAGAGAGACATGGCGACAGCGACCAATCAGTTTCGGCCGGACTACGCGGTTCCGCCGGGATGGGTCCTTGAGGAGCGCCTGGAGGTGCAAGGGATCTCGCATGCTGAGTTCGCTCGGCGATGCGGCCGCTCTCCGAAGCTGATCAGTGAGATCATTGCCGGAAAGGCGCCCCTTGAGCCGGAGACGGCGCTTCAGTTTGAGAAGGTGCTTGGCGTGGATGCGAGCATCTGGCTTGGCATCGAGGCGGACTACCAGCTTCACCGCGCGAGGGAGACGGAAGCGGCGGACGCCGCCGGCTCCGGCGCATGGCTGAGGGCATTTCCGATTCGGGAACTCGTCAAGCGCGGGGTCATCCGTCGGCCGGAGTCCGACGCGGATGCCGTCTCCAGACTCCTATCGTTCTTCCGTGTCGGCTCAGTTGAGGCTTGGCGCCTCAAGTATGGCTTGGCGAAAGTGGCCTATCGGCATTCGCCGAGCTTCAAGAGTGATGAGGCCGCTTTGGCGACTTGGCGTCACCTCGGAGAGCTCGAGGCGGAGGGGCAGGAGTGCGCCGACTATAATGAAACTGGATTCAAGCAGACGCTGAGAGAAATCCGCGGATTGACCCGCGCGCCAATCGAAGAGGCTCTACCCCGCTCACGGCAGCTCTGCAATCAGTCAGGCGTTGCGCTGGCGTTGGTCAAGCCATTGCCTAAGACAGCCCTCAGTGGCGCAGCATGGTGGCTATCTCCGAGGAAGGCGGTGATCCAGCTGAGTGCCCGTCACAAGACGGACGATCATCTGTGGTTCAGCTTTTTCCACGAGGCAGCGCACATTCTTCTACACAGCAAGAAGAACGTCTTCGTCGATGACATGAGCGATGAAAATTCAGAGCTCGAAGTGGAAGCGAATGAATGGGCTTCGAACATGCTCGTGCAGCGGAGCCAGTGGGAGCGATTTGTTGCAAGCTGTTCGCGTAGCGAGCGGGCAATCCGCGCGTTTGCCGATGAGCAAGGAATTGCCCCGGGCATCGTTGTCGGGATGCTCCAGCATGGAGGGCATCTTCCCTGGACGCACCTGAATGGCCTTAAGGTGCGCTACCGCTGGCTAGATGATTGAATGTTCTCGCTCGCAGTAAAGGCTCACGACATGCCACCAAGTGCCTTCAGGGAGTTCGATTTTGCATGCGGAGCACATTCCAAGATTCGGAATACTAGCTCTCCGCAACGCTCAGGCTGGGGCGCCGTGGACGATCTGGCGGTAGGTG
>RECO01000003.1 GCA_007694015.1 Geminicoccaceae bacterium | reverse complement strand
TGCACTTCCACTACAACCCGGCGCACATGCTGGCGGTGACGTTCTTCTTCACCACCACGTTGGCCCTGTCGCTGCACGGCGCCCTCATCCTCTCCTCGACCAACCCGCAGAAGGGTCAGACGGTCAAGCAGCCCGAGCATGAGGACAGCTTCTTCCGCGACTTCATCGGCTACTCTGTCGGCACGCTCGGCATCCACCGCCTCGGTCTCCTCCTCGCGCTCAACGCGGGCTTCTGGAGCGCCGTCTGCATCGTGATCAGCGGTCCGCTGTGGACCAAGAGCTGGCCCGAGTGGTGGAACTGGTGGCTCGAACTGCCGATCTGGCCCGGCGTCTGACGGGGAGAGGACAACGTCATGCAAGCTACAATGCGCGACTACCAGAACATCTTCACGGTTGTTCAGGCGCGCGGTCCGCTGGAGGAGAGCGCTCCGTCGCTCGACATGGAGGACAGGCGAGGCCAGCCGTTCCATCTCTACTGGCTCGGCGTCCTCGGCAACGCGCAGATCGGGCCGATCCATCTCGGCCTGCTCGGGGTGATCTCGCTGGTCACCGGCACGCTCTGGCTGAACATCATCGGCCTGAACATGCTGGCCCAGGTGGGGTGGAACCCGTTCGAGTTCATCCGTCAGCTGTTCTGGCTGGCGCTCGAGCCGCCGCCCGCGAAGTATGGGCTGTCGCTCTTCGTGCCGCTGAACGAGGGCGGCTGGTACCTGATCGCGAGCACCCTGCTCCTGATCTCGGTGCTGACCTGGTGGCTGCGGACCTACCAGCGCGCCATCTCCCTCGGCATGGGCACGCACGTGGCCTGGGCCTTCGCCGCGGCGATCTGGCTCTTCCTCGTGCTCGGCCTGTTCCGGCCGCTGCTGGTCGGCCACTGGGGCGAGAACGTGCCCTACGGCATCTTCCCGCACCTCGACTGGACCACGGCGTTCTCGATCAAGTACGGCAACCTCTACTACAACCCGTTCCACGCGCTCTCGATCGTGTTCCTCTACGGTTCGGCCCTGCTGTTCGCCATGCACGGCGCGACCATCCTCGCCGTGGGCCGTCTCGGCGGCGACCGCGAGATCGAGCAGATCACGGACCGCGGCACGGCTTCGGAGCGGGCGGCGCTGTTCTGGCGCTGGACGATGGGCTTCAACGCCTCGATGGAGTCGATTCACCGCTGGGCGTGGTGGTTCGCGGTCCTGACGCCGATCACAGGCGGCATCGGCATCCTGCTGTCGGGCACGGTCGTGGACAACTGGTTCGAATGGGCCGTCATCCACCGCTTCGCGCCTGAGTATCCGCAGGTCTACGCCATCCCGGCCGTCGATCCCACCTTGGGCGCCATGCCGGCCGAAGGAGCGATGCAATGAGCGACGAAACGGAAGGCAAGAAGACCCCTCCGAAGAAGTCGGCGAGCAAGCCGGCGGCCTCGGCGAGCGGCGGCGCCAGCGCGCCGCCCCCTGCGGGCCCTCCCGAGAAGCAGGGCTACTGGGAACGGGCGATGTGGGAGCCGATCCAGGACTGGTTCCCCTATGGCGCGGTCGCGGCCATCGTGGCGGGGTTCGTGGTGATCATGGCGTTGGGTCCGCTCAACATCATCAACTCGACGAACATCTACCAGGCCGGCTATCGCGGCACCGGCATGGCGACGATCTACGAGACCGGCGCCTACCAGGCGGCGATGGCGACGATCGACCAGATCCCGGAGTCGGACCCGCCCTATGAAGTGGACCCGAACGAACCGCTCGCGGCCGACATCTACGAGAACGTGCAGGTGCTGGGGCATCTGTCGGAGGACAACTTCCTCCGCCTGATGACCGCGATCACCGAGTGGGTGTCGCCCGACCAGGGATGCGAGTACTGCCACACGGCCGAAGGCTTCGCCAACGACGACCTCTACACCAAGGTCGTTTCGCGGCGGATGATCCAGATGACCCAGGCGGTGAACTCGGAATGGCAGAGCCACGTCGGCTACACCGGCGTCAACTGCTGGACCTGCCACCGCGGCAACAACGTGCCGGAGTACATCTGGTTCAACAAGGAGCCGGAGCATCGGCGTCTGCTCGGCGGCTGGGCGAACAACCAGAACCGCTCGAACATGCGGGCCGCCAGCACCTCTCTGCCGTCCAACACCTTCGAACGGTTCCTGGTCGGCGACGACGAGATCCGGGTGACTCCGGAGGCGGCGCTGAGCGACAGCACCGGCCTCGACACGATGGACACCGAGTGGACCTATTCGCTCATGATCCACATGTCGACGTCGCTGAACGTCAACTGCGCCTACTGCCACAACACCCGCGCCTTCCACGACTGGGACCAGAGCCCGCCGGCGCGGACCACAGCCTGGTACGGCATCCGCATGGTGCGCGACCTGAACAACGCCTATCTCGACCCGCTGCAGCCGGTGTATCCGGACTATCGCCTCGGGCCGACGGGCGACGCGCCCAAGCTCAACTGCACGACCTGCCACCAGGGCGTCTACAAGCCGCTGTTCGGCGAACCGATGATCGTCGACTGGCCGGAGCTCGCCGCTCCGGGACCGCGGGCGGCGAACTCACAGGCGGCGCTCACCGACTGACGCGCCGACTGGCCGAGGGGCGGGAGGGCGGGCCGAAAGGTCCGCCCTCTCGCGTTTTGGCCGCGGCGCAAGAC
>RECO01000004.1 GCA_007694015.1 Geminicoccaceae bacterium | reverse complement strand
ACTGGGCGGTCTTCGAGGGCACCCGCTTTCGCCCCGGCAACAGCGGCAGCAGCCACTTCGCGATGAGCGTGCTGATGGAGGAAGCCGTCGAAGCGGTGAAGACGGAGACCCAGCTCGTGGTTCCGCCCGAGCGGTTCGAGATCGCGTTGCGGCTCGGACGCCAACAGGTGCTGGCGGAGGGACAGCGTCTCGATGCGCAGCCCTATCTGGAACGGGCTGCCGCCAAGGTGAGTGTGCAAGTGATGACGCATCTGGAGCGGTCGTTGCGCGGCGAAGACACCCGTCCAGACGTGATCCTGCTCGCCGGGGGCGGGGCCGAACTCTATCGGCCTTCGATCGACGCGCTGTTCCCGCGATCGGTCGTGGCCGTCGCGCCAGAGCCCGCACTCGCCAACGTCCGCGGGTTCGCGCTCGTCGCCGCAAGGGCGGGCACATGAAAGCGACGAAGCGGGTTCGCCTGAACGTGGTGGTGGATGAGACTTACCCTAAACTGCTCGAAGCGTTGCAAGCGATCGACCCGGCGAAGCGGGTCGAACGTATGCGATCCCTCGCGGCGATCGGGCTCGTTGCCGAAGGCGGCCATCTTTCGCTGGCCGCGCCGGGGGGCAGGGCCTTCGTCCCCGCCAATGGGCATCGCCTTGATGAAAAGCCGGCCGAAGGGAACGCGCTAAGCCAGCTGTCCTGGGACGATGGCCTTCTCGGTAACGGCGACGAGTAAGGCGGATTTGGGCGTCGGCGGCGATTGCACGAAACTGGGGAGGATGGTGGAGGCGAAACCATTGGACCTGGTGGAGCGGCTGGAACTCGACGAGCAGTGGAAGGTGGCGCTGATCCTGCCGACGGCGCACGAGGACTTCCGCCGGCCGCTGACGGCACTGCGTCTCCCCCAACCGGGTGAGCCCAGCCGGCTGGCCTTCCGCCTGATCGTGCTCGAGGTGCATCGCGCGACCGGCCAGGGTGGGATTGGTGGACGTGTCGTCGCTCGCGACGCCTCGGGCGTCGTGGGCATCTGCCTCCTCGACCCCGACGTGCCCGAGGCTTTGCTGGCTTCACTGGCGCCCGGTGGGGCGGCGCTCTTCCATGGACGCGTCAACCGACACGACGTCTGGACCCTGCGCCGGGCCGAGGTGGTCGATCCGCGCTGGGAAGGCCGGCTGCGGCCGGTGTACCCGCGGGTCCGGGGTTGCAGCGCCGGCGAGGTGCGGCGCACGGTCCTCGACGGGCTGCGCCGACACGGCGCCCGAGCGGCCGAGTACCTGGCAACGGTGGTGCCGGATCGAGCCCGGCATGGTGATCGACGTGAGGCGCACGTCCGGGCCGAGGGCTTCGGACGGCTCCTGCGAAGCGCACATCTCCCCCTGGTGCCGGCGGAAGCAGAGACGGCGCTGACGCGGCTGGACGAGGCCGCCGCGCTCGCCACGGCCGCCACGCTGCGCGAGGCAGCGGCGAAGGTCGAGGCACGATGGCACGGTCCGGTGGCGATCGACGGACATCTGCGGCGCGTCCCCTACGAACTGACGGCGAGCCAGTCGCAAGCCTGCCGGGAGATCGCCGCCGACCTGGGCGCAAGCCAGCCCATGCGTCGGCTCCTGGTTGGGGACGTCGGCAGCGGCAAGACGGTGGTCTACGGTGTGGTCGCCGCCGCCGCGGCCGAGCGGGGCTGCAAGGTCGGCATCATGCTGCCGAGCACCGTGCTGGCGACGCAGGTCCACGAGGAAATGCTGAAGTGGTTCCCGGACCTGGGCGACGACATCGCCCTGGTCACGCGGATGCAAGGGCGAAAGGCCCGCGAGGCATCGATCGTGATCGGCACCACGGCGATCCTGCATCGGGTGCTGGCGGAACGGGACTTCGCGATCGTCGACGAGCAGCAGCGCTTCGGTCGAGCGCAGCGGGATGCTCTGGGCGGGGCGAGTGCGCATGTGCTCGAAGTCACCGCAACGCCGATCCCCCGCTCCCTGGCGCTGGTTCAGCTCGGGCTCACCACCGTCAGCCGGTTGGAGGGCACCTTCGTGCGGAAGCGGATCGTGACCCGTGTCTATAGGGCTGCGGAACGGCGAAGCCTGATGGAGGCGGCACTGGAGACGGTTCGAACGGGCGGTCAGGTGCTGGTGATCTATCCGGCCCGCAGCGCCAACAAGAGCGACGTCCGCAACGTCGAGGAAGAAGGCGGGCGCTGGGAACGGCACCTGCCGGGCCGGTGCCGGGTGATCCATGGCGGACTGGGCGAGACCGAGAAGAACGAGGCGTTGGCGGCGATGCGCGAGGGCGCCGCGGACATCCTCGTCGCCACGACCGTGGTCGAGGTCGGTGTGGACTTGCCGCAGCTGCGGCGCGTGATCGTCGTGCACGCGGAACGCTTCGGGCTCGCTACCCTGCATCAGATCCGGGGCCGCGTTGCCCGCCGTGGCGGGCTCGGGCACTGCGATCTTTATCTGCCGAAGCCGGTCGGGGAGGAGAGCTTCTCGCGGCTGATGGTGCTCACGCGCCAACAGGACGGGCTGATCATCGCCGAGGCCGATCTCCGCCTGCGGGATTGCGGGGAGTTGCTGCCGGAAGGCGCGCGACAACACGGCAGCGCCGGCCATCTGTTCCCGCTGCGGCCGTTGAACATCGAGGTGGTGGCGTCGGTGCTCGGCGGCCCG
>RECO01000005.1 GCA_007694015.1 Geminicoccaceae bacterium | reverse complement strand
GGCAGCGTCGACCGGAATCCCAAAAGGGATGTATCCGTTTCGGCTAATCCACTAGGCGCCTGGATCGATTTGGCCGTGGACGACGAGAGATCGCAGCGTGCCGACGCTGCCGCCTTCAGCGATCACCCGAAGTGACAACGTGCCGCCCCCCAGCGACATGAACGGCGGCCACACCGCCATTGCGCCATTGGCCTTGCAGTCGAGCGCTGGAGCTTGGAAGCCGGGCTGGTTGCAGAATTCGATGGGCTCGCCGTCATCGTCCAGTAAGTCCAGCTGCAGATGCGATGCGTCCGCAGCGTTCTCGACCGTAAATACGACCATTTGTACCCAGGAATTCGACTCGAGTTGAACCAATGGGACCGTGGTGGTGGTGTGGAGCTGGATCACGGCTTCGGCCATCTGGAGGCCGAGGCCAGGATCACCTTGCGGCCCGGTCGGGCCGGCGGCACCCGGCTCGCCTGGGTCGCCCTTCGGTCCGCTGGGACCGGCGGGTCCAGCCAGACCTTGCGGCCCGGCATCGCCCTGTGGTCCCGCAGGTCCTGCATCGCCCCGGTCACCTTGCGGCCCGGTCGGGCCGGCGGCACCCGGCTCGCCCGGGTCGCCTTTCGGTCCGCTGGAACCGGCGGGTCCAGCCAGACCTTGCGGCCCGGCATCGCCCTGTGGTCCCGCAGGTCCCGCATCGCCCTTCAGGCCGCCTCGCCGGAGCCAAACACCGTCGACTTTCTGGTACCAGCACGCCGACGAGGAAGTCACATCGAACGCCGTCTCGCCGTTCGCGCCCAAGCTCGGGTCTGGGGGGCCGTCGCAGACGTGATCCCACGAGCCGGAGGCGGCATTTTCCGACGCACCATTGCTGTTTGCGCCGGACCAAAGTGGAAGGATGTTGCCCGTCATTCGACGCTCCGCATCAAAAGGTTTTTATTCCTAGCGCGGGTCGAGCAATGGGTCAAGTCCCTAGCGATCGCTCCTCAGGGCGGTGCGGCTTCGAAATGCGTCGAACTCGGCGTGATCCTCGACCAGGGACGACGTCGCGCACGGCATCAGCCATAAGCTGATCGGTCTGGAACCCAACCTGCTCGAACGAGGCATCGAAGATGGCTGTAGATATCGCATTGCTCAGAGCCAAGCTAACCACCTCCATCCTCTCCGATACCCTCGACGCCTTGGGGGCGATGGAGCAGGCGATGCGGCCCTTCGTGCGCCCGCTCGACGACGGCTTCGTCATCGTCGGCCGCGCCCGCACCGGGCTCTACATGCCGGTCTACCATGTGACCGAGGGCGAAAACCCCTACGCCGTCGAGATGGCGCTGGTCGACGACCTGAAGCCCGGCGACGTCGCCGTCTTCGCCTGCGACGGGCCGAGCGAGCGCATCGGGCCGTGGGGGGAGTTGCTCTCCACCGCGGCCCGGGCCCGGGGTGCCGTCGGCTGCGTCACCGACGGCCTGGTGCGCGACGTGCGCCAGATCCGCCAGATGGGCTTTCCCGTGTTCGCCGGGGGCATCGGTCCCTTGGACAGCAAGGGGCGTGGCATGATGATGGCCATGGACGTACCCGTGGTCTGCGCCGGCGTGCGGGTCGAGCCGGGCGATTTGGTGATGGCCGACGTCGATGGCGTGGTGGTCGTGCCGAGGGCGTTGGAAGCGCAGGTGATCCAGGCGGCACTGGCCAAGGCCGAAGCCGAGGACCGCACGCGCGACGAACTGGCGGCCGGGGCCAAGCTCACCGACGTGTTCGCGCGGCATGGGGTGTTGTAAGGAGCACGAGAGAGACTTGAGAGGTGGGGAAGGGAAGGGGGCTTTGGGCCCCCTTCGTAACCCCCGGGCCGTGGCGAGCGCCACGGCCACTTCGGGCTTCGAGGCGACGGCGGCTTTGCTTCAGGACTGGTGGTTCTATGCGACGGCGATCCCGGCGGTGTTCGCCTTCGGGCTCTCCAAGGGCGGGCTCGGCGGTGGGGCCGGGCTGTTGGCGGTGCCGCTCATGGCGCTTGCCATGTCGCCGGCGCAGGCGGTCGCCGTGATGCTGCCGACCATCATGGTCATGGACCTGATGGGGTTGTGGGCCTATCGCCGCGACGTCGACCGCCAGGCCTTCTGGGCCATGCTGCCGGGTGCGCTGGTCGGGATCGCGCTCGCGGCGCTGGTGTTCAAGGTGATGAGCGACGACCTCGTCCGGCTCGCCATCGGGCTCATCGCCATCGCCTTTTGCCTCTATCGTTGGTTGGGGCAGCCCTCAGCCGGCCGGCCGCACGCCGTGTTCGGCGCCTTTTGGGGCGGGCTTGCGGGCTTCACCAGCACCATCGCCCACGCCGGCGGGCCGCCCGCCAGCATCTACCTGCTCTCGCTCAAGCCCACGCCGGCGGCCTTCGTCGGCACGATGGTGTTTCTCTTCGCCGCCGTGAACGTCTCGAAGGTCCTGCCCTATGCGCTGTTGGGCCTGTTCACCCACGAAACGCTCCTGGCTGCCCTGGTCCTGGTGCCGGTGGCGATCGCCGGCATGGGGCTCGGCATCTTCGTGCTCCGGCGCTTCGAGCCGACGCTGTTCTTTCGCGTCGTCTATGTCCTGGTCTTCCTCACCGGCTGCAAGCTGATCTGGGACGGCAGCCGCGGGCTTTGGACCTAGAGCGTTTCCCGGTTAGGTAGCGCACGGGCCATCCCTCACCCCCGCCCGGC
>RECO01000301.1 GCA_007694015.1 Geminicoccaceae bacterium | reverse complement strand
GCATACGCGCTGCCGGCCTACTGCGTAGTCAGGCCATCCTGGCCTGACAGAATCAGGGCTGGAAGCCCTGACGACGCATAGCACGCGCGCTGCCGGCCGGGATCACGATCAAGGCCATTCCGACAGGTCGTGTTTCAGCCGTGGCCGATCCAATCCAACAACAGCGGATACCGCTCCAGGCGCGGTTTAGCCGCCGACGGTGGTCGCCAGCTTCTGCACGACCTCGTCGCCGGGGCCCAGCACCACCACCACGGCCGCCGCGCCCTCCTGCTCGTCATCGGCAATCGCCAGATTGGCCTTCCCGCCGTCCAGAGTCTTCACGCCGGCAACCAACGAAGTCGCTGCCAGTGCCGCCTTGGTGCGGATGTCGACCCGCAGGCCTTCGGCCGTGCTCTCGGCCTCCACCACGCAGCGCAGGCCCCTCCAGGTCACTGACCGGATCTCGACCTTGACAGCCGTCGCCGCCGCGCCACCCTCGACCTCCAGCGTCAGCACGGGCACCAGGCACTCCTGCAGGCTCAAGCCCCCGTGTGCATAGTCCCTCCCGGCGATGAAACAGGAGACGCCCGGTGCGTACGCCACCTGCACAGCGTCGCACCAGCTCCAGCCGAAGGTGAGCGGGGTGGCATGCGCACTGTCCTTGAGGACGGCGCAGCGTCCCCAGGTCGTCGCGCTCTGGTGCTTGGGCAGCTCGGACTTGGGCAGACCGCCGGGCATCAAGAGCCAGCCGTGATCTGTCACGATGCGCAACCGTTTCCACCCCGCCTGCTGCAGCTCGCCGATGCGCTCCAGGACCTGAGCCAGTTGGGCGTCGAGATCGCGGGCGAGGCGCACCCCATGGGCGTGCCCGTAGTGATCGAGATCGCCCGACTCGGTCCAAGCCCTGCCCGATGGATCGCCGGTCTCGTGCGTGTCCAACGGTTGGATGCCGTTGTCGGCCAGCAGCTTGCGGAAGTGGTGCACGGAGAGCGGCTTGCCGTCGACGGCGACCCGCGGCTCGAACGCTTGGTCGGCCGGATCGCCGGACACCAGATGCGCCACCGGCGAGCACCATGCCTTGCCCGATGCCGTCACCGACGGCAGGCTGGTCCAGCGCGCCGCCAGCGTCGCCGTGCCGAGTGCGGCCAGCTGCTCCTTGAGCGTGACCGCCACGTCGTAGCGTAGACCGTCGACGAAGACCGTACAGACCCCATCCGGCGCCTGCTCGGGGCCCGGTGTCCCGTCCGCCAGCGTGCCGGTTGTGCTGAATCCGCCCGAGGCCATCAAGGCATCCTGCAGCCGCTTGGCGGACTCCTCGAGCCAGGGCAGATAGACGGCCCGGAGCGCCGCCGATACCGCATCGAGATCCGCCTTGGTTTGGACGGCACCCAGCGCTCGGAGCGCCGCGGCGTCCACCGGCCAACCGCCCTCCAGATAGCTCCCGGCCAACTGATTCGGATCCGAACCGGTCGGCAGTTGACTGCTGCGCTCGGCCACCTCCGCCAGGTGACCCAGAGCCACGACCAACGGCGACAGGCCCATGCGCTGCCACAGCCAGTTGCGGCGGGCCCCGTGATCCTTTTCGGCTTTCAGGATAGCCTTGCGCGCGTCCTCGACAGCCAAGACGCCGTATGACGCCAGCGCATAACGCAGCTCGGCCTCGCGCTCCTCGTTCACCAGGGGATAACTCGCCAGCGACGCGGGATCGTCGAACAACTCGAGCTGAGGTGGCTTCACGCTCAGAAGGAGTGCGTAGACGTTCGGAAAGCTGGCGAATGAATCGCGATAGAGCTCATTGACCGCCGCCCATTTGCCGCTTCCCTTGGCCAGCCGTTCAGCCGCCGCCAGGGGACCGTCGCCCACCGGATCGAAACCGAAATCGGCCTTGCAGCGTTTCAGAAAGATGTTCCAGCGGGCCGCGTCCCACTGCGCCTTGGCGGCGCCGGGATCGTTCATCCAGAGCAACAGATCGCGCGTCGGGTTCGGCGCCAGCAGGCTTTGCAACCATTCGGCGTTGATCTGGCGGCCATTCAGATCGTCCAACGGCCGGTCGAGCAGCACGCCGGCGGCAAGCGCCTGACCGAGCGCCTCCTGCGTGGCTTTGTCTTGGGCGACGTCGAGCCCCAAGCCGCCCTTCTTGGACGTCAGGAAGGCATTCAGCGTCCAGTCCTTGCCGTTGGCCTGGCTCCAGAATAGACCGCGGTATTGCAACTCCGCCAAGGGTTGAAGGTCACGCGGGCAGCTCTCGATGGCACGCAGATCGGCGCGGCTGACGTGCGGCAGATACACCACGAAGGGATGGGGTTCCTCTGCGTACCCGTTAAGGGCCCCCGCTACGGCACACTTGATCCAGATCGCCGGGCCTTGGCCATGCTGCGGTTGGTACGCGCCCAGCGTCACCAAGCCCGGCAGGCGTTGCCGCACGGCGGTCTGCACGGCAGTCCACTCGCCGGTCGCGTCGGGCCAGAGCACCGCGGCGGGCTTGACCTGCACCGAGTCATTCACCTTGGTGGCGTCAAGCAACTGACTGACCAAGGCGTCGAGAAGCGTTTGGGCTGGTTTCATCGTCCCGGCTGATCCGCGTTCAGTTTTCTCTCGTCTTGGGATCGCCCCGTGCCGGCAGCGACACGCGGACGAAGTCATCCGTGGCCTCGAACACCGCATCGCGCCCGGCAAAGTCTCGCGTCAAGGGCACGATCTTTC
>RECO01000006.1 GCA_007694015.1 Geminicoccaceae bacterium | reverse complement strand
TCGGCGATGTGCTTCAGCACCGCCTCGCGGTCGAGCCGGTGACGGGTCATCGCCGCCTCAGCTGCCGGACTTCTTGGCGGTGCCCGCGGCCTTTTTGGCCGTCGCGGCCTTGGGCGTCGCGGCCTTGGTGGTCTTGGCTTTCTTCGCGGGCTTCGCCGGCACCTTGCCGCCGTTCTTCGCGGCCTTGGCGGCGAGGATGCCGACCGCCTCGTCGAGGGTCAGCGCCTCCGGATCGGCACTCTTGGGCAGGCTGGCGTTGAGCTTGTTCCATTTGAGATAGGGGCCGAAGCGGCCGGCGAGGAGTTGGATCGGCTTGCCATCGTCCGGGTGCTCGCCGACGACCTTGGCACTGGTGGATGCAGCCGCCTGGCGGCCGCCGCCTTTCTTGCCCTTCTCGGCGAGCAGGGTGAGGGCGCGGTTCATGCCGATGGAAAGCACGTCGTCGTCCGCATCGAGCCGGACGTAGCTGCGCCCGCGTTGGACGAAGGGGCCGTAGCGGTTGATGCCGGCGACGATCGCTTCGCCGCTCTCGGGATCGGTGCCGACGTCGCGCGGCAGCGCCAACAGCTGCAGGGCGATATCGAGGTCGACGTCGGCCGGCCGCAGGTTCGGCGGCAGGCTGGAGCGTTTGAGCGCATCGCCCGAGCCGCGTTGGATGTAGGGGCCGAAGCGGCCCACCTTCAACCACACCTCCTCTTCCAGCTCCGCATCGATGCCCAAGAGCCGTTCCTTCACCGCCTGCGCGTCGCCGTCGCTCGCCTGCTCGCCGAGCTGGCGGGTGAAGCGGCACTCCGGGTAGTTCGAGCAGCCGACGAAGCCGCCGAACTTGCCGAACTTCAAGCTGAGCCGGCCACCGGCGCAGGAGGGGCACTGGCGCGGGTCGGCCCCGTCGGCTTTGGGCGGGAACAGGTGGGGGCCGAGGGCGGCATCGAGCGCGTCGATGATCTCGGCATTCCGCCTCCCCTTCACGTCTTCGGTTTGGTTGTAGAACGGGTCCCAGAACTGGCGCAGCACCTGCTTCCAGTCGAGCTCGCCCGCCGCCACCGCATCGAGCTGGTTCTCCAGCTGCGCGGTGAAGTCGTATTCGACGTAGCGCTCGAAGAACTGCGTGAGGAACGTGCTGACCACCCGCCCCCGGTCTTCCGGGATGAAGCGCTTGGCCTCGAGGCGCACGTAGCTCCGGTTCTGCAGGACCGAGATGATGCTGGCATAGGTGGACGGGCGACCGATGCCGAGCTCTTCCATGCGCTTGACCAGGCTCGCCTCGGTGTAGCGCGGCGGTGGCTCGGTAAAGTGCTGGTCGGCGTGCACGGCGAGCGTGCGCGCCGGATCGCCCTCGCGCATCGGCGGCAACAGACGGTCGCTGTCGTCGTCGGCACCCTTGTCGCTCGGCGCGTCGTCGATGCCCTCGCGGTAGACCTTGATGAAGCCTTCGAAGGCAATGGTCTGGCCGGTGGCACGCAAGGCCACGCCTTCGCCCGCCAGCGTCACCGCCACCCGGTCGAGGAGTGCGGCCGCCATCTGGCTGGCGATGGTCCGCTTCCAGATCAGCTCGTAGAGCCGGAGCTGGTCCTGGTCGATGAAAGCGGCCACCTGTTCGGGGCGGCGGCCCAAGTCGGTCGGCCGGATCGCCTCGTGGGCTTCTTGGGCATTCTTGGTCTTGGTCTTGAACTGGCGCGGGTGCTCCGGGAGGTAGCGCTCGCCATACTGGTCGCGGATGACGTCGCGGGCCTGGCCCAATGCTCCCTTCGAGAGCTGCACGCTGTCGGTGCGCATGTAGGTGATGAGGCCCACCGTCTCGCCGCCGAGGGTCACGCCCTCGAACAGACGCTGCGCCGTGCGCATGGTGCGGTCGGCGCCGAAGCCGAGCTTCCTTGCCGCCTCCTGCTGCAGGGTCGAGGTCGAGAAGGGCGGCGCCGGGTTGCGCGTGCCCTGCTTCTTCTCGACGCCGGAGATGGAAAGCTCGGCCCGCTCCACCTTGGCCTTGGCGGCGTGGCCGGCGCCTTGGTCACCGAGGGCGAACTTGTCGAGCTTCTTGCCGTCGAGATGGGTGAGGCGGGCGCGGAAGGGGGCACCGTCCATCGTCTCCAGGTCGGCCTCGACCGTCCAATATTCGCGGGCGACGAAACGGTCGATCTCGTCTTCGCGCTCGCAGATGAGGCGCAAGGCGACCGACTGCACGCGGCCGGCCGAGCGCGCCCCCGGCAGCTTGCGCCACAGCACGGGCGAGAGGGTAAATCCGACGAGATAGTCGAGCGCCCGGCGCGCTTGATAGGCGTCGATCAGGTCTTCGAACAGGTCGCGCGGGTGCGCCATCGCCTGCAGCACCGCCTGCTTGGTGACCTCGTGGAACACCACGCGCTTGACTTCGATGCCGCCAAGCGCCCGCTTTTCGCCAAGGGCGGCAAGCAGGTGCCACGAGATCGCCTCGCCCTCGCGGTCGGGGTCGGTTGCGAGGTAGAGCCGCTTGGCTCCCTTCAGGGCCTTGGCGATGTCGTTCACCCGCGCCTTTTTGTCCGCCATTACCTCGTAGGTCATGGCGAAATCGTCGTCGGGCCGCACCGAGCCTTCCTTTTCGGGCAGGTCGCGGACGTGGCCATAGCTGGAGAGCACCTGGTAATCGGGGCCCAGGTACTTGTTGATCGTCTTGGCCTTGGTCGGCGATTCGACGACGACGACGTTCATGCGG
>RECO01000007.1 GCA_007694015.1 Geminicoccaceae bacterium | reverse complement strand
GCCGCCGCCCGCGCATGGCGGCCACGCCCAAGCGACATCTCCTTGGGTTGGGCTTCGTGCTAGAGGAGAGGCGGATCGGGGTCGCTTGGAGCGGGGATGGCCCACGTCGTGCCGGTGGTGGCGAGCAACGCCCTGGGGATACCCTGGGCGCTTTTTGCCTTTGGCGCCTTCGCCACCAACGACGCGATCGTGAAGTGGGTCTCGGCCGTCTTGCCCGTCATGCAGATCGCCTTCGTGCTGACGCTCGGCTCCCTCTTGCCGGTGATGGCGGTGATCTGGCGCGAGGGTGGCTTCCGCGATTTCTGGCCGAGCGTGCCCGGGCTCGTGGCGCTGCGCGCCCTGTTCGCCACCACCTCGGCCCTCTTGGCCTTCAGCGCTTTCGCCCGCCTGCCGCTCGCCGATGTCTACGCCTTGATCTTCACCATCCCGTTGTGGGTGACGATCCTCTCCGTGCCGGTCTTGGGCGAGCAGGTTGGCTGGCGGCGCACCTCGGCCGTGGTGGTCGGCTTCGTCGGCGTGCTGGTCATGGTGCGGCCGGGCGAGGCCAGCTTGGAGGTCGGCCACCTGATGGCCGCCGGCTGCGCGCTCTGCGCTTCCTCCGCCTATCTGGTCACGCGCCGCATCGGCGGCCGGGCCCGCGGCGGCACCCAGTTGCTCGCCGTCTCCGTCGCCATGCTCGCCGTGACCGCCCCGAGCACGCTGCTGGCACCGCCCGCGGCGGCACCCTCCACCTTCGCGCTCCTGCTCGCCGGTGGCATGTTGCAGGGTATCGCCCAATTCGCGATCTGGCAGGCGCTGAAACTGAGCCCGGCCTCGGTCGTGGTGCCGTTCCAGTACAGCCAACTGCTCTGGGCCGTCGTCTATGGCTACCTGCTGTTCGATGCCTGGCCGGACCGCGCGACCCTCTTGGGCGCCACCATCGTCATCGCGAGCGGGCTCTACATCATGCAGCGCGAACGCCGGCTCGGCCGCCAGGTCCGCGTCGTGGTCTGAACGGTTGCCCCGGATGCTGCGTTCGTGCTCAACTGACCGTTGACGATGTCAGGGGGGAGCAGCCATGCGACGGGCTTGGTTGGGTGCAGCGGCGGGGCTTTGGTTGGCGGCAACGCCGGCACTCGGTGACGAGGTACTGGAGTTGCTCGACGACGCCCGTGAACTGTATCTCGAGGGTGAACTCAACGAGGCGATCAGCGAGTTGGAGTTCGCCATCCAGGCGATCCGCGCCCAGGCCGGCGGGCTCTATGCCGCGACCTTCCCCGAGCCGCCGACGGGGTGGACGGCAGGCCCCGTCGAGACCGTGGCCGGCATTCCGGGGCTCGGGGGTCAAGCGATGAGCCGCAGCTACGAAGGACCGGATGGTGCCTTCGTGGAGGCCGAGTTGTTGATCGACAACCCGATGATCCAAATGTTCGGCGCCATGCTGCAAAACCCCGCCCTGATGGCCATGCAGCCCGATGCCGAGCGGGTGCGCGTCCACCGCACCAACGCCATGCTGCAATGGCCGGGCGACGGCTCGGGTGAACTGATGATGCTCTTGGGCGGCCGCATGTTGTTGAAGCTCGAAGGTCAGGGCTTGGGCGACAAGGACGACTTGGTCGGGTTCTTGGAAGCCTGGGACGTGGCTACGTTGCGCCAGCTCGCCGGCCTGTAAAAATTTCGCCAAAGAGTTGAAAAATCCTTGGCGTGTGTGCCCAAACGGAGAGTTGGGCATGAACGGCGAATGCGGTTAGTCTGTGATACGACGCCACGCTGCAGCCGGGAATAGGCCGATATGCAGATTATCTTGACCGGTGGCGCGGGCTTCATCGGCAAGAAGCTCGTGGCCGCCATCCTCGAACAAGGCGGGTTGATGGTCGACGGCGAGATGCGCCCGCTCGGCCGGATCAAGCTGCTCGACGTCGTGCCCGCCACAGGCCTGCCCGCCGATCCGCGGCTGGAAGTCGTCACCGCCGACCTCGACACGCCCGGCGCGCTCGAGCGCCTCATCGACGAGCGCACCGACCTCGTCATCCACCTTGCCGCCATCGTCAGCGCCGGGGCCGAGGCCGATTTCGACCTCGGCATGCGCGTCAACCTCGACGGCACCCGCGCCGTCCTGGAAGCCTGCCGGCGGCTTCCTGAACCGCCCCGGTTCCTGTTCGCCAGCTCCGTCGCCGTCTATGGCGGCGACGTCGTCCAGGGCGTGATCGCCGATACCACCCACCTCACGCCGCAAACCTCCTACGGCGTGCAGAAAGCCGTGGGCGAACTCCTCGTCATGGACCATCACCGCAAGGGCTTCGTCGACGGCCGCTCGCTCCGCCTGCCCACCATCGTCGTCCGCCCCGGCAAGCCCAACAAGGCCGCGTCCACCTGGGCCAGCTCGATCATCCGCGAACCGCTCGCCGGCGCCGAAGCCGTCTGCCCCGTCACCCTCGACACCGAAATGTACGTGCTCTCGCCGCGCGGCGTCGTCCAGGCGATCCTCGACATGATCGACCTCTCGAGCGAAGCCCTCGGCCAAGACCGCACCGTCATGTTGCCCGGCCTCACGGTCAACGTCACCCAGATGCTCGACACCCTCGAAGCCGTCGCCGGCCCGAAGGTCCGCGCCCGCGTCCGCTTCGAGCCCGACGCCACCATCCAAAACATCGTCGCCGGCTGGGCCCGCCGCTTCGAACCCCAACGCGCGCGCAAACTCGGCTTCAAACCCGAC